>JAQVPE010000007.1 GCA_028702245.1 Candidatus Izemoplasmatales bacterium | reverse complement strand
TCGCAGAAGGCCTCATCAGCGAGGAAGCTTTGCCAAACGGAATTCTTCGCTACTATCTGGATACCGTTGACGGATATCGGATAGCCTTGCATCCGCAGAGCGTTTACTTTCTCGTTGAAGGGTCATATGTCTATTGCATGAGCGAATATGTCGGCACCACCGGCACATTCATGTTTTATGGAGCTTGGGATCTGGTTGCCTTTCCAATTCCTATGGGTCCGATAGTGTAACTTGGCTTCATTCTCGATAATTGATTTGACCGCCTCCCGTGTTTGGAGGCGGTCATTCTTTTTTAGACGAAATGGTTGATCGCTCAGGAGTTGGTTTTTGATAAGATACCAACATTTACTATCAAAACACTCTGGATGATGATAAAATATCATTATGATGAAAATTGGAATTTGCATGAGTTCAGTTATTTATTAGAAGGTGTCAATGATGGCTAGCAGCCCTGAGTTCGTCAACTATATCGTCGATCAATTGCAAGGTTCGGGACAAATTCGGCAGATCAAGATGATGGGAGAGCATTGTATCTATTGCGATGACGTGGTCGTTGGTCTCGTTATTTGTGATGTGTTCTTTTTGAAGAAGACATCTTCAAATCACGAATTGCTTTCTGATTGTGAATTGGTCGAGCCTTATCCGGGAGCCAAACCCGCCTATTTGATCAAGGATGTTGATGATCGCGAATTAATGAAAAGAATCGTTAGGAATGCTTGCGACGATCTGGTTAAAAACAAAAAGAAGAAGCGGACCCCTTCTAAATGAACGACCATCAATTGCGATTGAAGGCAGCGATCGCCAAAGCCATTGATCAGGACAATGTATCGCTCTTGGCTCTTGATGAGATCGAAGCGGCCAACTACCCTGATGCCATCTGTGAAGAGGTGACCCGCAAGTTTGGAACCCTGAAGGCGAAGACGCTGATCGAGGGCGCTCACTGTGGTAAGCTCGGGAAGATTTCACATATACTTAAGGAAGGCTTCAAGAAATCTTTGTCGCTTTCAGAGTTTTCAAGGCTTCACGATCAAATCAATCCACATGTGCGTAGCTTTGTCGAAGATAATTCTTTTTATCTAGTTTACCCGCACTGTTATTGTCCGCATGTCAAGAATCTCAAACTTGCATTGCCAGAGGTGTGGTGCCAGTGTACCAAAGGCTACGTCAAAGAGATCTACGGGTATATTTTTAATAAAGAGATCAATCCCTTGCTTATCGAATCGATCAAGATGGGCAGCGACAAGTGCTTGATCCGGATTGATCTATGTTTGGATTAATTGCGTCTGATGCTCGTTAAAGAAGATAATACAACTTGGAGGCAACATGCAAAAGTACCGTTTTTTTTACAGTCTTGCTTATCTAGTCATCATTAGCGTTCTGACGCTTGTTTTTTGGTTTTTCGGCCTTGAAGCCTACGGCATCCCCTTGTTTTTGGCGCTCATGTTCCTTGTGTTCGTCTTGATGAAGGACGTCATGCCTTCGATTCCTCTTTTCATGAACGCCCTCTTCATGGTTTCGAATACCTCTTGGTCGATCGATGACATCCCCTTGTATCTTTATTTGACGCCTTTGGCGATCATTTTGGGGATGGTCATCCACATCATCAGATTCAAAGTCAAGTTTTTTCAGGGCGGGATGCGCTATGGCATCGCCTTGATGTTCCTGGCGATGATCCTTTCCTCTTTCAACGCCCCGGTAGTCAATATCAACTACATCTTTTACGCGGGGATCGGCCTTCTTTATGCCTTGATCTATTTCTTTTACACCAATTCGCTCGAAGGCGATCATAAGGAATATTTGATCAAGATGTTTTTCGTCCTGGGAATCTTGATATCGGTCGAGACCTTTATCTTTTATCTTCGAGTATATGATGTGATTTTGGCGCTAGAGAACAAGACCTTCAATCTCGGGTGGGGGATCTCGAACTATGTGGCCACCTATCTGATCATGTTCATCCCGGCGACTTTCTACTACGCCAAAAAAGTCAAAGTCAATACGCCCTTTGTCATCGTCGCCGTCTTTGAGACCGTCATGCTCGTGTTTACGCTCTCTCGAGGCGGAATGGTGGCTTTTGCCGGGGTTTTGGTATTATTGTTGATATATGTGGTAAAGTCGCAAAAAATCACGAAGATCCTTGTAAACTTGTTGATCGTGGGGGTTGTGTCCTTTCTCATTATCTACTTAAACTATGATGCGTTTTTGGCTATTTTTACGAGAATCAGCGAACTTTTGCTCTCTGATACGGGTAGGATCGAGATCTGGAAAGACGCGATTGCCAAGTTCTTGGAGCACCCGCTCTTTGGCGGTGGCATCTTTGCCCGCGTCTCGGACGTCGGCGATTATAGGATGTATCACAATACCGTTTTACACACGATGGCAACTTTTGGTATCTTGGGTTTAGTAAGCCTGTTGATGCAGGTGTGGCAGATGTTTAAGATCGTCCTTAAGAAAATCGACCATTTGACCGTGATTCTGGCAATTTCTCTAATTGGCGCCCACGCCCATGGAATGGTCGACAATATCTACTTCATGCCGCAATTCATGATTTTGCTGTTCTTGGTGGTTGCTGTGTGTGAGAATGCTAACAAAGCGCCTCTTGTAGGCTTAAGCGAGCTGAAATAGATTACTTACAATGAAGAAAAGGACTCAAGCGACGAGTCCTTTTTTGGTTCGATGGATTATTTGTCTTAAAGAAAATTGCCGTGGCTGGGGTTTTGGGTGCCCGGGCCTGGTCCGGGGTTGGTGCCGGGATCGGTCGTGGTCGTGCCTTCGCCTTCATCGTCCTCATCGTCCTCATCATCGTTTCCAGAGGTGTTGGGGTTTTTGTTACGGCGGTTGCCTTGATACTCGCCTTGAGATTGACCTGAGCTGTTTTTTACTTGATAGCGATATCTGTAAATGCCGCTATCCTCGTCGTATTCAACGTTGATGTCGATTGCGCCGGCTTCGGAATTGTCACCTGTGATTTCATAATTGATCGACAGGGCGTTTTGAGAGTGATTTTTTTCGATTTGGAAGCTCAGGTTCTTGCCTCCGAATTGATAGTTGATTTCTGCTCGCAAAGCGTTTTTCGAGGAATTCAGTTTGATCTGTGAAGCGTTATAAAGAGCAGCTCCTTGGTAGATCCGGTAGGCGAATTGCTGGCTTTCAGCAGTCGAAGTGTCGTCGATTTCGACATAGTTGTCGTCATCGATCATGACCCTGAAAGTGCTTCGGATCAAAGCGGCGTCGTCAAGGCTGATTGCTCCTGAAGCAGGATATTCGTGCTCCATAAAACTGATCATACCTTGAATCTGGCGCTCGTTGCTTTCGTCTGTGGCATTGTAGTAGAAGCGATAACTGATTGTCTCGCCCGCAAGACCAAGTCCTTGAAAACTGATCATGGTTTGATATTGGGTAAGATCGGATTCTTCCAAAGTGTAAATCATGCTGTTTTCCGAACCGAGGGTGATTTCGAGCATATTGACGTAGGCGTTGACGGTATCGATTTCGGATGCAACAAGCGGTTCGCTAGGGGTTGTGGTTGAAGTGAGCAAGGAGAAGGAAAGATCGACTGGTTCGAGACTTTCAAGAAGAGTGGTTGCCGAAAGCGTCTGATAACCGATGATTTCAGCCTCGGTTTCAAGGGGCGTATAATTTGGCAAATTGTCGGTAGACAGTTCGGTCATTGCCCAAAAGAGGCCGACGAAGACGATCAATGCGGAAAGCGAATAGACGAGAACCGACTGCAACACGAAGCGGGGCTTTTTGATGGGCTCGCTTTCGGGGATGATGGCGATTTTATCAAGATCGATTTTTGCGAAAACATCGGGGAGGTCCTTGTCGGCGGCCGCCCTGATCGATTGGAATAGATCTGCTTTTTTCATTTCGTCTCACCTCCCATACTTTCTTTTAGCTTTTTAATGGCTTTGTTATAGATCCAGAGGACAGTCCCGAGCGGCTTTTCAAGAGCCAGGGCGATGTCTTTGAATCTGAGATTTCCATAGACTTTCATGAGAACGACTTCTTTTTCATCGTTTTGAAGCGGTTTGAGGATCGTTTCGATCTCCAAATCCGAAGATTCAGCGGTTGGGACAGCCTGATCGAACAAATACATGTCTGTTTGGGGATCATGGAGGTCGACTCGCTTTTGTTTGCGGTAATAATCAATGGCGGTGTTTTTGGCTATTTGCATGACCCAGGCGGGGAAATTGCGGCCTTTTTTGTACGAATTGATGTTCTGGATCATCTTGATATAGGTGTCTTGCATCAAATCCTCGATCGTCGCTTTGCTTTTGATGATGCCGGCGATAATGGAAAAGACACCTTTTTTGGTATTTTCATAAACGATCTGAAAGGCCAGATCATCCTTATTTTTCAACAAATCGACAAGTTGATCATAATTGGGTCCCATGCCATCCACCTCAGACAATATTATAGCATGGGGATTTTGAGCTGCGCTCTTTGAGACTGATTTTTCAGTAAATATACGTTTTGAGAACCGATTTTATTGGGTTTTTGATAATTGCTCGTGGAAATATAGAAAAAATGATATAATAAAATAACAAAAAACAAGACTACGGGTGAAAACATGGAAAAAGGGGAACGCCGCCGGGTTTGGGAACTCGATTTCCTTCGCGGTTTCGCCATCATCATGATGGTTTACGACCATATCATGTACGATCTGAAATCTTTGCCGAACTGGTTTTCCAACTTTGAGGCCGTCAACAATCCGGTGATCGAATTTCTGAGCCGGATCGCCCTTGGTTATTGGGTGTCCCTCGCCCGGGAGATCGGCCACCCGATCTTCGTCGCCATTTTTTTGCTGGTTTCGGGTATCAGCTTTAATTTCAGCCGCAGCAATCTCAAAAGGGGTCTCAAGTTTTTAGTGGTCGCTGTGTTGATATCGCTTGTGACTTATACCGTCCAGTGGGCGACCGGCGGGAGTCTAAGAATCGGCATCCTCTTCGGGATCATCCATATGTTCGCCTTTGGCACCTTGCTCTTATGGCTCTTAAGAAAGATTTGGAACAACGATCTCTTCATTCTTGCGGTCGGACTTGGTATCATCGGCCTGGGAATCAGTTTCCATTTTTGGGAAGTCGAATACGTCCAAAATCCGTCTTTAAGGGATATTCCGGCCTTGATGCTGGGAGTGAAGGGGACCGGGGCCGACTTCTTCGGGATCGCTCCTTATGCCGGCGTGATCATGGTCGGCAGCGCGCTTGGGAAATTGCTCTATCCAAAACCCGAGTCGTTGTTGCCGGGGTTTGACAAGGGCTGGAACCGTCCGTTCAAGTTCGCCGGCAGGCACTCTTTCCTGATATTCATCACCCACCAGGCTGTTGTTTTTTCCTTGGTATATGCGCTGATGTCCATTTTGGGCTATCGCATGTAACATACATTTTTTGGAGGTATTTTTATGATTAGAAACGCTACCGTTTTTGAAGCGCTTCAAGCTGTTGCTAACAAGTATCCCGAGCGGAACGCCCTTTATTTCATGAACAAGTATATCACCTATGACGGGTTGATGGACAAAATCGACATGGTCGCATCCGGGCTCAAGAAGTTCGGCATCAAGAAAGACGATGTCGTTACTGTTGCCATGCCCAATACGTTTGAGGCGGTTTTCTTGTTTTATGCCATCAATCGCATCGGCGCGATCGGCCACATGGTCCATCCGTTGACACCGGCAAGACAAATGATCAGGTATATGGAGGCGGTCAAGAGCAAGACGCTGTTTATCGTCGATACTTTCCTTGGCAGTTTTCAGGAGCTTCTTGACGACCCGTTGATCAGGATCGTCGTTTCCTCGCCGGTTGGTGAATTCAGTCCCATCAAGCAGTTCCTTTACCGGTTGATCAACCGCAAGAAACTCGTTATGCCCGAGAAGGGCATCGACAGAATCATCCCCTTCAAGAATATCTATACTCGGATTTCCGAAGATTACACCAAAGAAGAAAATCCTGGAAGGATTGCCGTCTATCTCCATTCAGGCGGTACCTCGGGCGAAGCGAAGATCGTTGAACTATCAAATCTCGCCTTGAACAATCTCGCTGCCAGGTATCCGGAGATGCTGCAGCTAGAAACATACGAGGAGCAGTATGTTTTGTCGGTTTTGCCGATGTTTCATGGTTTTGGCCTTTGCGAGTGCATCCATTCGATGCTCTACCATGGCGGTGTCGACGCTTTGATGCCGAAGTTTGATCCCGCAAAGACAGTTCAGCTCATGAAAGCCAACAAGTGCAATGTCATCATTGCCGTTCCTTCACTGTTCTCCGCCCTTATCAACCATCCTGAGCTTCCGGGAGAGCATCTCAAGAATTTGAAGAGGTGTTTCGCCGGTGGCGACTATGTATCGACCGATCTCAAGAACCGCTTTGACGCCATGATGAAACAATACGGTTCAAAAGCCAGACTTCTAGAGGGATATGGTCTTACCGAAGTTGTCGCTGTTTGTACCGTAAACAGACCCGATCATAACAATCAAGAAACAGTCGGGAAACCGATCAGCGATATCGAGATCAAGATTCTCGATACCGAGACCAAAGCCGAACTTCCGATCAACACCTCGGGTGAGATTGCGATTGCCGGGGATACGATGATGGAAGGCTACTTGAATGATCCGGAAGCTACCGCAAAAGCGATCGTCGAGGATGAATCAGGCAAAAGATGGCTTCACACCGGCGATTACGGTTTTCTCGACGAAAAAGGCTATCTCCATTTCAAACAGCGGATCAAACGGATCGTCAAGGTCCACGGGATGCCGGTCTTGCCCTCGGAGATCGAAAACCTGCTCGTGAGTCTCGAAGAAGTAAGCGAAGTCGCCGCAGTCGGCATTCCCGATGAAGAGAAAGGACACGTCATCAAACTCTTCATTGTCCTCAACGAAAAAGTGGATCGGATCCATGATGACGAAAGCCTCAAAAAACTAATTAATTTGGAGATTTCCAAATACGCCGTTCCCAAGGAAATCGCCTACATCAAGGCTCTGCCAAGAACCGGTCTTGGCAAGGTCGATACGAGAAAGCTTGAAACAATGTAAGAAAAAGCGCTTCCGAAACGGGAGCGCTTTGTTCTTTCTGATGAACTTCTAGAAAAGCCGATTGTTGATGTCGCGGAAGAAGAACACGATCATTTGAATGACTATATCTTGGATCTTCTTGACATCGTTCACATTTTCCTTGAAGACGACGAACAGCGATTGAATGAAGCCGTAAGCTATGATCTTCAAGAAGTAATCATTGAATTTTCCGGGATAAAATTCTTTGATTTTGGTAATCACCATCATCTCGAGTTGTGTTTTGACCTGATGATAGTGCGTCCCCGTTGAGTTGAAGATCATGATGAAGATTTCCTTCATGTAAGGCCTGAGGACGTTCATCACATAGGTGACGATCTGGGTGGCGTCTTTCATCGATTCGATATAGGTGATATGCAGTTTCTGGTCGAACGAGTTGAGGTCATCAATTGCTTGTTGCGCTGGAGCTAAAACAGCATTGAACAGTGCTTCCTTGTTGTCGAAATAGCGGTAGATGTTGCCAACGGTAATGTTGGCACTATCGGCGATTTTGCGCATGTTGGCATTTTGATACCCATGCTCAAAGAACTCGGCGATGGCACCGTTGATGATCGCTTTGCGTACCGATTCTTTCAAAACTTGCATCTTTTTCCCTCCTTTGGGCTAGGCCGCTTGAATTTGAAATTATAGTTGCCGAACTTCCCGGGATACGGCAATAAATAATTTACACATTCATTATACACGAATAATTATTGCGATGCAAGTTGTTCGGCTTAGGTTTGAAAAATATTTTGTTATTGTCATTATATTATGTTAATTGTCGAATAATTATCAATTTTTTTAGTGAATGGGAGTGCTGATGATTCGTTATTAGCTATGTGTTCACTGTTGTTAAATAAATCCGCAAAAGTATCGGGAATAAACATGAAACTCGGTTGACATCCATTTACTAGCGTTATATAATTGTTATATACAAAATCAAGGGGTGAAAAAATGAAAAAGCTTTTTGGAAGCATCGTGATCATTTTATCATTGTTGCTTGTATCCCTGGTCGCCATCCCCTGGAATAATCTGTCCCTGTGGTGGGGCCTCACGTTTCCGTTGATGAGCGACAATGAATTATATATTAAGGCCGGAATTGGCGGTTTGATGTTGATTTTCAGTTTGATCTTCCTCATCGTCGCCAACAAAGAGCAAAGAAAGTACGGTCATGTGGTTCCGGGAACGGCCCACACCGCCTTTCTGCCGATGTTCGCTTACGCGATTGCCGCTCTTGTCTATCCGCTAGTGATTTTCCTCTTCATCTATGCGGCCGATCCTTCGACGACCAATCTCATCTATTTGATCGGCGTCGGCTTCGTCTTGGTCAATATCATCGTGTTTGGCCACATGCTCTCGGCAGGATTCAGACGCCAGAAGAACTTTGGCCGGGTGATGATCTTCATTTTGCTTTTCGAGCTGATGGCGATCGGGATGGGTGTCAGTTATTACGTCAGGGCCATTTTGATCACTGACGCTTGGTATCAAGGTCTTTACACTTTCTTATACATTGGCATCTTTGGAGTGACCCTCATTTTTGCGATTGTCCATTTGATCGTGATCAAGGTTAAGGGAAAGAATCGGGCCGCCGAGAAAGCATTGGAAGCGGAAATCGATGATCTCAAGTCTCTCGGCAAGCCGATTTCCCAACAACCAGTTTCCAGAAAAGGTAAAAAAGGCGAAGAGACGGTGGTCCAGACAAGACCTGATGGAAAGAAGACATTGATCGTCTCCAAGGAACAAACGATCGTCTCCGGAGAACAGAATCTCGATCCGACGAACATCCTCTACGAAGATGTCGATGTCGATCCCGAGTTCAGCAAAACCCAAAATCAGGACAAGCAAGTGTCCTCGATCGAGTACTACATCGAGAAACCGAAGATGTTCAAACCGCTCGATCCGACTTTTGATCAACTCGTTGGCTATGTCCGGGAACTGCCGCAGGTAGTTACCAAACTCGCCGATGAAAAAATAACGTTCTATGTTGATAGGAAGCCTTTCCTGGTCCTCATGAACTATGGCAACTACTACCGGATGGCCTTCAAGTATGAGCTTGAGAAAGGCATCCGCCTGATCATCAAATACCCCACGATATCCAAGAACAAGAGCACGCGCGACGATCTCTGGTTCAAGGCCAATAACTATGGGGATATTCCCAAGGAGGTTGTCTATCAGATCGTCAAATCTGCATATGATAACGTCAATGCCTAAAAAGCAACTTTTTCGGTTGCTTTTTTCTTCCACTAAGTCTAGCGATATTTGAAAAATATATATGAGGTGATCAAAAAATGATTGTACAAGAGGTTGAAGCACTTAGGCAGCAGGTTCAGGACAAGCTTGCGAACTTGTCCAAGGAAGCCATCAAAGCCATCACCGATCAATTTGACAAGCACTACATCTATGAGTCAACCAGTTTCGACAATGGGGATTTCAGCTACGAAGACGTCTGTTTTTTGCTTGAGGACCATTCAAGACAGTTTCCTGACAAGAGCGAGAACATGCGCAAGGCAATTATCAACAATTACCATGCGATCCAAATGGTCCACAAACTGGTCCAAAATGGAACCCAACCCGATGAGACGATCGTCAAGGATCTGCACCAGCAGTTGCTTGAGGGAATGATGCCGGGAGGCGTTTACAGGACTAGGGATTTGTTCATTTTGGGAGCGAAGCACGTTCCGCCGACTTATCTCAAAATCTATCAGAAAATGTCCCAGTTTTATGCTGACTTAAACGACCCCGAACTGAAGGGACTTAGGAAGGCTGCTTTCGCCCATCTCCAGATCCTCAAAATCTACCCCTTCATGGATGCGAACGGTAGATTGGCGCGATTGCTCCTCAACTATCAACTCGAACTCGAAGGATTTTTGCCGGTTTCGGTCTCAAAGGGCCAAAGAGACGAGTATTTCCAAACGATCGATGAATACAAGATCAACAAGGATATCATGCCTTTCACCGAGTTTTTGGCCCGCCTCGAAAAAGAGCGCATCGAAGAGTTTCTCAAAGAGAGTAAATGATACTCTCTTTTTTTTCGAATTTGTGCTAAAATACCATCGGGTGAACTAAATGATCAATGTCAGATATCCGTTTATGGAGACAAAAAGACTCTCCTTTTATCTGGCGACCGAAGAGTATCTCGCTTTGAACTTGCCTCCAGAAGAGTATTTCTTCTTATGGCAAGTCAAACCGACAGTCATCTTCGGACGCAATCAACTGATTGAAAACGAGGTCAACCTCGATTACGTCAAAAACAATGGCATCGAATACTACCGCCGAAAATCCGGCGGTGGTTGTGTCTATGCGGACTTTTCCAACATCATGCTTTCTTTTGTATCGCCGACTTATGACAAGTCTTTTGTTTTTGAGAGTTATTTAGGAAAAGTTGTCGATCTGCTCAAGGGTTTGGGGCTAGACGCTCAATTTTCGGGTAGAAACGATATTTTGGTGGGCGGCCTCAAGGTCTCGGGAAACGCCTTTTACCGGGTCAAGGACCGAAGCATCGTCCATGGAACAATGCTTTTCGACACTGACCTTGAAGAAATGGTGCGGGCGATAACCCCTGACAACGAAAAGCTAGTGACGAAGGGGATTGTCTCCGCAAGAAGCCGCGTCACCAACCTCAAGGAGTATCTCTCGATCGACATCGAGACGTTCAAAGGCTATCTCGAACGCAATCTTTGCGACAAGGAATTGATCTTGGACCGTTCCGAGATCAAGAAGATCGAAGCGATCGAGAAGAGTTATCTCGATCCGGATTTCATATATGGGAAAAATCCCGATTACACGATCATCAAAAAGAAAAAAGTCGAAGCTGGGCTGATCGAAGTCAGCTTTGTGATCAAGAATCAGATTGTCAAGAAGATCAATATTCTCGGTGATTATTTCCTCACCGGTGATCTCGAAACGATCACGAAACCACTAATCAACAAACCTTTTACGAAAGCGGCATTCAGCGAGGCGCTGACCAGCGTCGATCTTTCAGAATGCATCTACAATCTGACGCTTTCTGATTTTCTCGAAATTGTTTTTTAAGCATTATCGCTTGTGATATAATTACATCTGCAAAGGGGAATAACGATGAGTGAGGTTATGAAGACTTGTTTGTATGATTCACATGTCGCCCTTGGGGCGAGAATCGAAGATTTTGCCGGTTATCTGATGCCGATCGTCTACACCAAGATCACCGAAGAACACCAAGCGGTCAGGACGAATGTCGGGATGTTCGATGTCTCCCATATGGGCGAAATAACCGTCAAAGGCAAAGACGCTTTGCGGTTTGTCGATTACGTCTTTTCGGGAGAAATCACCACGAAAGAGATCGGCAAGGTCGTCTACGGGATGTTGCTTTATGAAAACGGAACGATCGTCGACGATCTGCTCGTTTACAAAGTATCTGAAACTGAATGTTTTCTGGTTGTCAACGCCAGCAACCAAGACAAGGATTATTCGTGGCTTCTTAAAAACCAAGGTGGTTTTGAAGTCGCCGTCATCAACCGCTCGCATGACTTCGCTGAAGTGGCGGTCCAAGGTCCAAAGGCGGAACAAATCCTCGATGAGCTTTTTGATCTTAATCTGGATACTATGAATTTCTTTACCTTCAAGTTTGCGAACATCTTGGGACAGGAAGTCATCATCTCTAGGACCGGGTATACCGGCGAAGACGGCTTTGAAATCTACTCAGACCCAGAGACCATCCGCGTACTGTGGAAGGTATTGCTTCAAGAAGGGGTTACCCCCTGCGGCCTCGGTGCCCGGGACACTTTGCGTTTCGAAGCGGCCTTGCCGTTATACGGACACGAAATTTCTGATAGCATCACGCCGCTTGAAGCGGGTTTCAAATTCTTCGTTGACTTTGAAAAGGGCGATTTCATTGGCAAAAGCAGTCTCCAAAAAGATCTTGAAGAAGGCAGCAAGCGCCGGTTGGTCGGGATTGAACTAAGCGAGATGGCTATCCCCAGACAAGGATACAAGGTATTTGTAGACGATGAAGAAGTCGGGTATGTGACGACCGGCTACCTGTCGATTTCCTTGAACAAGCCGATTGCCCTGGCGCTTCTAAGAAGCGACAAGGCCAAGATCGGCACGAAGATCACTGTCGAGATCAGAAAAAAACATTATCAGGGATTCATCAGGGACAAAAAGTTCCTGGTCAAGAACTATAAAAAGTGAGAGGAGAATTACGATGAGCACAGTGTTAGAAGGACTATATTATTCGGAAGACCACGAATGGGTAAAAGTGATCGAAGGCAATGTCGTTTTGGTTGGCATTACCGATTTTGCCCAACAACAGCTCGGAGCGATCGTGTTTGTCGATATGCCGGAAGTTGGATCCAAAGTTACTTTTGAAGATGAATTTGGCGCTGTTGAGTCGGTCAAAGCGGCTAGCGATTTGATGAGTCCGGTCACCGGATCTGTCATCGCCGTCAACGAGGATCTCGTCAGCGAGCCCGAGTTGATCAATGAAGACCCTTATCGCGCATGGATCATCAAGGTCGCCGTCGATGATATGAGCGAACTCGAGAATCTGCTCGATTCG
This sequence comes from Candidatus Izemoplasmatales bacterium, assembly GCA_028702245.1. GTDB lineage: Bacteria > Bacillota_I > Bacilli_A > Izemoplasmatales > Hujiaoplasmataceae > JAAYZB01. The sequence continues at coordinate 1,539 of JAQVPE010000007.1, read as the reverse complement.
GCAAGTTACCAGAAAATATCGAGATAGGTGGACTTGATGTTCAAATACTTTCCCCACACGGATGCCGACATCAAGGAAATGCTGGCGCAAATCAACGCCGGTTCGATTGATGAATTGTTCCAAGACGTCCCGAGAGACGTCTTCTTCAGTAAAGACTACGATCTCCCTGAAGCGATGTCTGAAATCGAACTCAGAAAAAAAATCAAAGAAATAGCCGGCAAGAACCAGGAACTTACAGTTTTTGCGGGTCTTGGCACCTACGATCATTATGAACCGTCCGTCATCAACTCCCTGATTTCAAGACAGGAGTTTTTGACGTCTTATACACCTTATCAACCCGAAGTATCCCAAGGGACGCTCCAATACATTTTCGAGTTCCAGTCGATGATCCAGATCATGACGGGCATGGACTCGGCGAATGCCTCGATGTACGATGGGTCGACCGCGACCGCTGAGGCTTGTTTCATGGCTGAAGCGATCACAAGAAGAAAGAAGATCGTCTGCTCGGGAGCGGTTCACCCCAACACTGTCGAGGTCATCAGGACCTATCTCCACTTTAAGGGTCTTGAACTTGTTGTGGCTCCGATCAAAGACGGCGAGACTGATTTAGAGGCTCTTAAATTGTTGGCCGATGAGAACACGGCCGCCATCCTCAGCCAAAAGCCGAATTTTTTCGGGATCATCGAGGATATTGAAGCACAAGCTAAAATCGCGCATGAAAAAGGCGCGCTTCTGATCGAAAACGCCGATCTTTCAACGCTTGCCGTCTTAAAGACGCCAAGAGAGGATCAGGCTGATATCGCCGTCGGCGATTGCCAAGCGCTCGGGATGCCGATGGCTTTTGGCGGCCCCACGGTCGGTTATATGGCAACATTGAAGCAATATGTGCGGAAACTCCCCGGCCGGATCTGCGGCATGAGCAAAGACGCCGCGGGTAGAAGGGCCTATGTCCTCACTTTGCAGGCCCGGGAACAGCATATCAGGAGGGAGAAGGCGAATTCGAATATTTGTTCGAACCAGTCGCTGATGGCCCTTTACGTCACTATCTATCTCGCCTTAATGGGAAAACATGGTCTTAAGGAAGTCAATGAGCTCTCGTATCAGGGAGCCCATTATCTCAAAGACAAGTTGATTGAAACCGGGAAGTTCGTCCTCGCTTACGATAAACCTTTTTTGAAAGAGTTTGTGATGCATACCAAGTTACCCATTGCGCTGATTCAAAAGGCGCTTCTTGAGGCCAAGATCTTCGGAGCCTATCCGCTTGAGTCTTTTTCCATAGACTTTGAAGGTCTTGTCGCTTTCGCAGTCACCGAGAAACGGACCAAGGCCGAGATCGACGAACTATGCCGGATCCTCGGAGGCTTATCATGGTAAACTACGACCGTTTGATTTTTGAACTCTCGGTCACAGACCGCAAGGGTTATTCACTGCCAAAGCCATTCGCTTCTAACTATTCTGTAAGCGATCTTGATGAAAACTATCTCCGAAAAGACGAACCAATGCTTCCCGAAGTTTTTGAACTCGATGTCCTCAGACACT
>JAQVPE010000155.1 GCA_028702245.1 Candidatus Izemoplasmatales bacterium | reverse complement strand
GATCAAGTGGGTCCAAGATTTTCTTGATCACTATTTGGCTTCGCACCCGGAAACAAGCATCGACTACGTACACGGGATGACAAGCCTGAAATCGATTCTCAAACATCAAAAAAACGCCTTCGGCATTGTGATGCCGCCACTTGCGCGCGACCAGTTGTTTCCCTATATCCGCGATCAGGGCGTCCTGCCCCGAAAATCCTTCTCCCTTGGAGAAGCCATCGAAAAACGCTATTATCTGGAATCCAGAATCATCAATAAAGAGAGGAGCTAAATTATGAAACGCGTCTACAACTTCTCCGCCGGTCCGGCGGTGCTTCCGGAGGCTGTTCTTGAACAAGCGGCCGCCGAGATGCTAAACTACAACGATACCGGAATGTCGGTCATGGAAATGAGCCACCGCTCGAAAGCCTATGAGGCGATCATCCTCGAGGCCGAGGCTAACCTCAGGAAGCTCATGAATATCCCGGATAACTACAAAGTCTTGTTTTTGCAAGGCGGAGGCCATCTTCAGTTCTCGATGGTGCCCCTTAACCTGATGAAAAACAAAGTAGCGGACTATATCGTCACCGGTGTCTGGGCCAAAAAGGCGCTCGCCGAAGCCAAACGCTATGGCGATGCCCGGAAGATCGCGTCGAGCGAGGACAAAATGTTTTCTTACATCCCCGATTGCGATGATCTCAACATTTCCCAAGACGCCGACTACGTCTATATTTGTGAAAACAACACGATTTACGGCACCAAGTTCCACAAGTTGCCCAACACCAAAGGCAAAGACTTAGTCTGCGACATGTCTTCTTGCATTCTATCTGAACCGGTCGATGTCTCCAAATACGCTTTGATCTTCGCCGGCGCCCAAAAGAACATCGGCCCGGCGGGAACGACGATCGTCATCATCCGCGATGATCTGATCACCGACGACTTTCTTCCTTTTACACCATTGATGCTCCAATACAAGATCAATGCCGACAACGGCTCGATGTACAACACGCCGCCGACCTACGGCATTTATATCTGCGGTCTCGTCTTCAAGTGGCTTCTCGATCTTGGCGGCCTTGAGAAGATGAAAACCATCAACGTTGAAAAAGCTAAGCTTCTCTATGATTATCTCGATGGATCGAAATTATTCAAGGGCTCTGTTGCCAAGAAGGACCGCTCGCTCATGAACGTCACCTTTGGCACCGGAAATCCCGAACTCGACGATCTCTTTGTCAAAGAAGCCAAAGCCCAGGGTTTTGACAACCTCAAGGGTCACCGCAGCGTCGGCGCGATGCGTGCTTCGATCTATAATGCCATGCCCAAAGCCGGAGTCGTGGCGCTTGTTGAATTCATGCAACAGTTTGAGAAGGTGCACGGATGATGAAAGTCGCCTGCCTCAATAAAATTTCACCTGTCGGTACGAAAAGGCTACCCAAAGACTATCAAATAGTCGAAGACCTTCAAAGTGCGGAACTAATCTTGGTCAGAAGCGCCAATATGCACGAGCAACCAATTTCGAAGAACCTCATCGCAGTGGCAAGGGCGGGAGCGGGTGTGAACAACATCCCTCTTGAAGCCATGGCCGAAGCCGGAGTTGTCGTTTTCAACACCCCTGGAGCCAACGCCAACGGCGTCAAGGAATTGGTCCTGGCCGGGATGTTTTTATCAGCCAGAGACATCATTGGCGGCGTCAACTGGGTCAAGGACAACGCCGCTGATCCGGAAATCAACAAGACCGTTGAAAAAGCCAAGGCCGCCTTTGGCGGCAGCGAGATCCTCGGGAAGACGATCGGAGTCATCGGCCTTGGGGCTGTTGGCGGCAAGGTCGCCAAAGCCTGCGCCGATCTCGGAATGAAAGTCTTGGGCTACGATCCGTATCTATCAGCCGAGTCCAAGGTGGAACTGCCTCAGGACATCAAGATCGAGACTTTGCTTGACGCGATCTATGCCGAAAGCGATTACTTGAGCCTCCATTTGCCGCTCCTCGAATCGACTAAAAAGATGATCAATCAAAAGGTCTTCGAAAAAGTCAAGCCGGGAGTCGTCCTGTTGAACTTCAGCCGCGACCAACTCGTCGACGACGACGCTTTGCTTGATGCCATCAACAGTGGTATCGTCAGAAAATACGTCACCGATTTTCCAAATCACAAAACCGCCAATATGCCCGGAGTGATCGCAATCCCCCATCTTGGAGCCTCGACCGAGGAATCCGAAGACAATTGCGCGATGATGGCTGTCGATGAGCTCGTCAAATTCGTCGAAGAAGGACAAATCAAAAACTCCGTCAACTTTCCGCCTCTTATTGGTGGGAAACTCAACGGCAACCACCGCATCCTGATATTGCGACATGCCGATGACGGCTTTCTCGCCAAATTGACGGCGGCGCTTGCCGGAAAGGCCGAGGTCAAGAGCATCGTTGACAAGACCAACCAGTTGTATGCGTCGACGCTCGTCGACTTAAAAGATGTGTTCACCGACCTCAAACTGATCAACCAGTTTGACTCCGTTATCAAAACGCGAATCGTGAAATAAGATTACTAATGCCGTCATTTCTTTTTAAGGAATGGCGGCTGTTTTTATTATTACAACATTGTTGAGCGTTTTCACACTTTCACTATTAAAATTATGTTATGATAACTTAGAGGTGATTGATCATGCCATTTCTAAAATATTATCTCATTGCTTTTGGAATCTTTCTTGCCATTGACATGCTGTGGCTCGGACTGATCGCCAAGAATCTGTATCAGAAATATATCGGTTCCTTGCTCGGCCCGGTCAACTGGGTTGCGGCCATCGTTTTCTACTTGCTTTTCATCGTTGGCCTCGTTTTCTTCGTCATCAATCCGGCTGTTGAAAAACAGTCTTTGGCCTATGTGATCGGCGCCGGCCTCTTTTTCGGCTTCATCACTTACGCCACCTATGATTTGACCAACCTAGCGACCTTGAAAGGCTGGAGTTGGCAGATCACTTTGATCGATCTCGCCTGGGGCTCGTTCCTTGGCGGCAGCGTATCGACGCTCACTTATCTGATTGTGAGGTAGCTAACATGGATCTTATGACATTGAAAGGCAATGACCTCTATCTTGCCTTTATTGCCGGCGCCAGAAAACTGATTGGCAAAAAAGACCACTTGAACAAAATCAATGTTTTTCCGGTTCCCGATGGCGATACCGGGACCAACATGTCCTATTTGATGCAGACGATCATCAACGAAGCGAAACCTTCTGATGATCTTTCACTGACGATGGATTCGATCGCCAATGCCGCGATCACCGGATCAAGGGGCAACTCGGGAATTATCATCTCCGAGTACTTCAATGGACTCTCTGAGAAACTCAAAGGCAAGAAGCAAGCAGGAATCCAAGACTTCAAAGAAGCAGTCACCCATGCCGTGAACAAGGCTTATGAAGCGCTCATGAACCCGGTCGAGGGAACGATCTTGACCGTTTTAAGAAAAGCTTTCAACATCCTTGACCACCACGACAGTTTCAATTCCTATTTCAAGACTTCGCTTCAACAAGCGAAGATCGCGCTTGCTGAAAC
>JAQVPE010000154.1 GCA_028702245.1 Candidatus Izemoplasmatales bacterium | reverse complement strand
GGTTTGTGCAAGCGAGCGAAGTTTAAGGATCTCTTTCTTTGTCAAAGTCATGTTACATCCTCCTTAGGCGTATAGCGGCAACAGAATTGCCAGACTTATCGAATAGTATAGCGATAGGGTGATGATATCGGCGACGGTTGTGATGAACGGCCCTGACGCGACCGCGGGGTCGATCTTGAACTTATCAAGCATGAATGGAACGAGTGCGCCGAGCAATGTCGACACCAATAGAGCTATCATAACCGAGCCGCCGGTAACGAACGCCGTCACAAGCGTTCGGTTGTCAAACAACACTCCGCTCGCTATCCAGTTTGTCGCCACAATGATCAAGAATATCATGACTCCGATCAAAAACCCCTGAACAACACCGGTCCCAACCTCGCGGGCAAGATATTTGATGATCTTCTTGCCGGTGAACTCGCCTCTCGAAGTCGAAAGATGCCTGATCATGACCGCCAGACTCTGAGTGCCGGTATTGCCGGCCATCCCAAGGATCAGCGGCAAATAGACCGCAAGCCTGCTTGCAAGGATGATCGCTCCAGCCGAATAGGTCATGCTTCCCTCAAAAAGGGACAGAATCAATGAAGTGCCCATGCTCAACACTAATAAGAGGGTCAGCCAAGGAAGTCTTTGCTTGACTGCATCTTTGACACTGTCGCGCTCAAGATCAATGTCGCCGTCGATCAAACCAGCCAAACGCGCGTAGTCCTCCGACCTTTCGCTCGCAACGATATCGAGCAAGTCGTCATGGGTCACGATCCCGACGAGATGCATGTTATCATCGACAATCGGAAGTGAAGATTCACCGTATTCTTGCATTAAATGAGCCGACTCTTCTTTATCGTCGTTCGGATGGGCATAGATGATCCGCGTCTCCATGATATCTTTGATTTTTTCCTCGGCTCGGGCAATAATCAGTGTTTTCAGTTTCAGATATCCGACAAGTTTGTTACTCTTGATAACGTATATGATTGGGATATAGTCGGTATCTCCGGCGATGGAAACGACCTTTTTCATCGCTTCTTTGACGTTCATGTTTTCGTTGATTTTGATGAAACTAGCGGACATCGCCGAGCCGATCTCATCTTCCTCATATACGAGCAATTTGTTGATTTCTGCACGTTTTCGTGGGGAAAGCAGACTGACTAAGTCATAGTCCTCGTCTCCGACATCCAAATATTGGAGCAAATCGACAGCATCGTCAGTCTCCATGCGGTCGATAATCTTGACCGCATGCTCTTTTGGGAGTACCCTTAAGATTGTAATCGCATCTTCTAAATCGAGATGCTCGACGATTTCGGCAGAGAAATCGAGTTCCAGATGCGTGAGCAATGTCGCTTGCACACCTGCTTCAAGCTTCACAAGCGCCTGCGATAGATCGTAGGGATGGTACTCGTCAAGCATCGTTTCTAGTTCCTTATCGAGCGGATGGGTTTCGATAAGAGCCAATATTTCCTGCGAAAAATCACGTTCCTCGCTTAGATATTTCTTTTCGTCAATCATCAGATCACCGCCTACAAGTAACTGGCAAGCAACAAACTTGCCAGACCAAAATAAATGATGAGCGAAATGATGTCGTTGATAGTGGTGATGAACGGTCCGGAAGCGACAGCCGGGTCAACCCTCAGCAAGTTCAAAGTGAGTGGCACGAGCGTCCCCGCCATCGTGGCCACGACGAATGAAACCGAGATTGAAAGAGCGATGACTCCCGCAAACGGCACGACTTCCAAAAAAGCGTTTCCCTGGAGCATGCGCATGCCGACCACCATCCCGAACAACAAGGTAGCGATGACGATGCCATTGACGACTCCGGTCAAAAACTCTTTTCCGAGGTGTTTTCTGATAGCCGCCTGATCTTCAAGCTGATTGGTCGCGAACAAACGAATAACGACACCAAGACTCTGCGTGCCGGTATTGCCCGCGAGATTGAGAATCAGCGGCATGAACAAAGCCAGCGTCGGGATCAGTTGCAGTACATCCTCAAATCCGGCAATAATCGAACTGGTGATCAAATTAATAAATAATAAAATAATCAGCCATGGCATCCTTTTTCCAACCGATTTGAATACTGTCTCTTTATTTTCATCGATGGCAATTTCGGTCAAGCCGGCGAGTTTGGAGTAGTCTTTGTCAGATTCAATATGCAAAACCTCAAAAATATCGTCAAAAGCGACAACGCCAAGCATCTTGAAATCCTTGTTCACAACCGGCAACAAGGCAAAATCATAGTTCTTCATCAACTCGATCGCATCTTCGTTTTCGGTCCACGGCGTAAGCGAAACAAGATTTGTGGTCATGACATCCTGAATAAGTTCATCAGGTTTGTTTCCCGCGGCGATGATTTCCTTGAGAGAAAGAGCACCGACAAGATAACCGTTATCGATTACATAAAGGTTGTTGATGAACTCGACTTTCGGTGCCTGATTGACCATTTTCTTGATTGCGTTCTTGACGTTGTCGTTCTTGCTGATTTCCACATAATTGTTGTTCATGATCGAGCCGACGAGATTCTCATCGAAATCAAGCAGAGCCATGATTTCCTGGCGTTTCTTCTGATTGACGAGAGTCAGGTAGGTCAAGCGCTCATCAGGATCGGTGAAGCCTTCAAGAACATCGATCAAATCATCTGACTGCATGCCTCTAAAAATTTCCCGGATTGGAGCTGCGGGGGTCACCCGCAGAAACTCGACGGCGGATTCGGGAGGTAATTCGGCGAAAATATTGCCTAATTGATCGCCAGTAAAAACAGTTAAAAAGAAATCGCGCTCGGAAGGGCTTAGAACCATCAAGGAACGAGCCAATTCGACATCGTGAAACTCATCGAGTTGTGTCCTTTTTTCAGAAGGAGAGATATCGCTTTTTAGAATTCTCTTAATCTCTTCTTCATAACCAACAAGATTAGTTTCTTCCATTTTGATTACCTCCTTCCGCATATTGTGATTTTATCACCAAAACCGGCATTTAACAACCTGTTTTCATGAAAAAAGGCTGTATTCAGCCTTTTACTTTTTGAACCTTTCTTTGAGCCAGGAGGGAATTTGGATATCGTCTTCTGATTCAGATTCCGGCTTATCTAGCGGAATCTGTTCCTTGCCGGCTTTTTGTTTCTTCTTTTGATCTTTCTTTTCCTGCTTTGACAGTTTGCGGTCAGCGGTTTCAAAACGCGGTTGGTCCTTCAAAGGCCCTTCTGGCGATTCGGGGACTTCGGCCGCTCTTTCCAAGGTATAATCTTTGAAAAGGGGATCTTCGCTGAAGCCAGTCGCAATGACGGTGACGATGATCTCATCGTCCAGATCGGAGTTGATCGCCGATCCATAAATGACGTTGATATCGGTTGTGGAGGATTTTTGGATCTCCTCGATGATTTCGTTGATTTCGTACAAAGAAGCATCGAAACCCGAAGTAATATTGACGATAGCGTCGGTCGCACCGTTGATCGATGTCTCAAGGAGAGGACTTCTAATTGCCGCTCGAGCAGCTTCGATGGCGCGATTCTCTCCACCAGCGATACCGATTCCCA
>JAQVPE010000153.1 GCA_028702245.1 Candidatus Izemoplasmatales bacterium | reverse complement strand
CGATCGTGTATTCTTCATCGTCTTCGTCTGTGTAGATTTCACCTTCACCCAAGGTGTAGACGATTTCCTCTTCGAGGTTCAGGATGTTGAGATCATCATCGTAATAATACGGGTCGACAGTGATGTAAGCTTCAACGATGTCATCCTGATCATCTAGGAGCGATTCTTTCTTGAAGTAATAGCCGAGATATTCACGAAGATGTTTGGCGTCATATTCCATCAAGTTGAATTCTTGCATGACCGCCTTAGCGTCTTGTGAACTGGTGAATCTGATCCTGATAGCTTGAATATCGCCAAATGTCTTGTTCAAGTACTGCTTGGCGATGTCAAGGTCCTTGATCGAACCGTCGGTTTCAAGCTGTTCGCGAACATATTGTTCCCTAGCGATAACGAGGGTAGCATATTCCTCTTCATTTCCGTCATAGCCCGAAAGGACCATGTTCAGTTTGAAGTTGTTATCGTATTGTTCAAGGGTCTCGGCGTCGATCGAGGCGATGTCATCGGGGTCAGCCGTGCCGTATTTCAATTTGAGAATCTGGTCGGCAACCATCTCATCCGTCACTTGGTCGAGATAGTCTTGCAAAAGGGCAGTATCGACCATGAACAAAAGCTGCTGCAATCCGTCGTTGACCTTCATGCTTTCATACAGCTCTTTATTGGTAATCGAATACTTGACATTACCGGCATCGTCCAGTCGTTCATAAAAGATGCCGTCAGGGTCACTCAAAGACGGGTAGCGCGTATTGCCCGTCGAGAAAGCGACGATAACAGCGGTGGCGACGACTGCGATCAGAATGCCAAATACGATGATGACTTTCTTAGTGAGTATGCTTTTCATGTAATTCCACTCCTTAACAATTTTGCACTACTTATGATACCATTTTTTATTTTTAAAAACAACAATAATATTGTGTGATTTGTATGTGCGATAGTCTAACGGGTAAAACCTGCAAGAGCCAACTGAGCCTTAATATCGATTATCGAAGCGGATTTTTCCCAAAAAAAGCAAAAATGGCTTCATTCGTCTTGACAAACCAACCTTATGATAATATAATATGCGCGTAAATAGCAAAACTAACGAAAGTTAGTGACGCAAAGCTATAGGGCCTTCGATAAGATGGTAGCCAGTTGCCGTTGTCTTTAGGACGAGGGCGCTTTTTTATTTCCGAGGTTGGAGATTAAGAAGCCGTCAGCGTGTGACAATGGCTTTTTTGTTCCCAAAGGAGTGGCAAGATTGCAGGCAAAGGCGCTTAAACGAAAGTTCATCTTTTCGTTAATGTTGCTGATGGTATCCGTCGGCCTTTTTGTCTTTTCCAGTTACGCTTGGTTCACCGGCAAGTTCGAAAGGTGGATCAACGCCGAAGTTGGCTTCGTCGATGTTGAGATGATCGCCTATTTCGAGGATGATGTACTGGGTTTGGTCCCAGCGGACGATATCGAAGATGCTAAAGTCGAGATCACGACCGGGGTGTATAAGCCTGGAGTTTATGAAATCAACATCGTCAGCGGTATAAGCGACAATTATTTTGAGGATTTTCGGTTGAAGATCGAAGTATTGAGCAACGTCGACACCTATCTTAGGATCAAAGTCTATGAGCAATTGACTTTGACATATATCAACTATGACAATTCAATTACCGAGCTATCGGTTTTAATCGACGGCTTTATGCCATTCAACTATGAACTTACCGATTGGTATGACAACCGCGAAATCGACAATTATCTTTATTACAAGTATCCGGTTCAGCGGAATGGCGTTGAAGACCCGCTCGAACTTTGGCTTATCGATTCATATTTTACTGGCGAAAATTTCGCCAATTACTCTCCGGGGTATTCTTTGCAAATCGCTTTCCAGATCGAGGCGGTCCAAGCGTTTGATGGCCCGGAGAATGTCTGGGATTTGCCAGAACCACCTTGGGGTACTTCTTGGTAAGGAGGACATGACATGGAGAAGAGTCTGTACAGAAGATTGATTCAAATGCGTTTACTCGTAATCATGATCATTTCGATCATGGTCTTTTCCGTTATTTCTTTCTTTGTATTTGAGACAGAAGCCATTGGGCCCATCGATAGTCATTTTGATGATTTGGTCGTTTTTGACGGAACTTACGATTGGGAGAAACCCCTTTCTGATCCTGGAAGTTCATCTGACTATATTACTTATTCGGAACTTCGTGATACTTACTGCAAGTATACTTCGACCTTGGGAGCATGTGAGTTAGCGGTATATGGAGCTGACGGAGAGGGTGGCACCGATGACAAAAAGATCCGCTTCGACACCGCCGAGGAATTATATCGGTTTTCGGTCGATGTCTCATATGAAGATGTATATTTGTCGCAAGACCCCAATGAGAATTATAAACTGACGACTGATAAAATCAATTTCCTGCTCGGCCTCGATTTTGTGCTCGGTGGCAACATCAATTATTCCGTCATCGGCTCGAAAAGATTTATCCCGATAGGATATTCATTTTACGATACCGACGATGTTTTGCATGAAAATCTCTTTGACGGAACGTTTGATGGTCAGGGTTTCGCTATCTCTAATCTCTATCTGGCCGACTATGATGAACTAGTACATGAAGAAGAAAAAGACGGCAGCATCATCGACGTTGCCAATAGCCCGTATTATTCGATGTTTACTGTCAACAATGGAATCATAACGAATCTCGGGCTGGTTAATCCGACGCTCGAATTGCTTACTCTGCATATCAACATAACCAAATTGGCTAATATTGTGGGTGAAAATCAGGGAACCGTCGATCATGTGTATGTGATTGACAATCGTGAATCAGTCCTGGAGGCGGGAATTCGTTATAATGTTGGTACTTCAAGCTCGACTTTCCAAGCGGCCGGATTGATCCACACAAATTCTGGCAGTTTCTCGAATTCCTATTACGTTTCAAAAGTGGTCGTCAATGGTGCTTATGTCAATAAGATTTCCGCACAGCCGGTTCTTTATGTTAACTCCGGTTCGATCGCACATCTAGTATATGATAGCACCCGCTATTTGCTTTTGGTCCAAGTCGGAGTGCAAACTTTCCCGGTTGATGATCCAAATGAAAATGCATCTGGAGAAACGACGACGGTATTGAAGTCGACTGACTCAGATTTGAATCAGTTGGCTAACCATTGGTATTTCTATCCCAGCGATACCTACCCCTTGCCGCAAGGATTGCAGTATGATGAAACCGATGACGTATACTATATCCATAACGCCATCGACCTCGTCTTTTTCTCACGCTTAATTACTTTTTCGAGCGTTGCCAACGGCAATGCATATGCTTATTCCGATTATGTTCTCACAGATAATATTGATATGGGAGTTCTCGCTCCGGGAGCATATTTGACACCAAGCGTTACTTTTTATGGTTCTTTTTCGGGACTTAATCCCGAAGGTGAAGACCTGAGCGACAACTTCTATATTCACAATCTTACCATTAATAAAGGAACGCTCCGCGGTACTGTCTATTATGCGGGCCTTTTCTCAATTCTCGGTGCTAATAGTTCCGTAAGTAATCTCAACATCTATGATTCACAAATATCGTTGAGTGATACTGAAGATTATTATAGCAGCAT
>JAQVPE010000152.1 GCA_028702245.1 Candidatus Izemoplasmatales bacterium | reverse complement strand
AAAACGGGGCTGGAGTCCGATCAAATAGAGCAGTTTGCTTTCAAACATCAAAACGTACGCCTGAAATAAAGGATCCGTTTCGATCCGGTTTAATAGTTTCACAAGAAAGGGATAAAGCTTCTGGTCGTCAGTGACGCCTTGCACTACAAAGAGCACGAGCTCGATCAGATGCAGGGCATGGGTATAGCGGATCATGTCCGCTTTAAGAATGGTGTAGTCCTTGATGACTTCAATGTCTTTGATGATTTGCAGGTCTTTGCCGGTATGGGTGATAGTCACTTGATTCAAAGTCTCCGTGGCGCTCCTCAAGGGGCTTTCAAACTTGTTGGCACCTTGGGCGAGAAAACTCAGTTTACCTTTTTCCGAATAGGCGATGAGCAAACGGCTAGATTCCTTGTAGTCTTGGTGTTTAAAGATAATGGCCTCGGTCTTTTTTGTATCCACGATCAATCCTTCTCCGGCTTATAGCCAAGATCCTTGAGATGGTAGTCGCGGTTGCGCCAGTCGGCCTCTACCTTGCAGAAGAGTTCAAGATAAGTGCGCTTCTTGAGCAGGTTTTCGATATCAACGCGGGCAAGCGTGCCGATCGTTTTGAGCCGTTCTCCGTTTTTACCGATGATGATCGCTTTTTGAGACGTTCTTTCAACGACGATTGCCGCATGGATCACGACGATTTTCTTCTTGTATTCCATCTGTTCGATATAGACCGCTACTGCGTGTGGCACTTCGTCCTTGGTCGCTTCCATGACTTTCTCGCGGATAAATTCCTGGATCAAAAATGTTTCTGGACGATCGGAGAGCGCGCCTTCGGGATAAAACCGGGGTCCTTCCGGCATCAGTTTTTTGATATCTTCAAGCAAGTGGTCGACATGGTGGCCGGTGAGCGCGGAAATCGCGAAAACTCCGGCAAACTCACAAGCTTCCTTATAGGGCGCGATCGCTTTTTGCATCCTGGGGATGTCTTTGATCGCGTCGAGCTTGTTGATGATGAGGAAGATCGGGGTCTTGATCGTTTTCAAGATCTCGAGAATCTCGAGGTTGCTGCTTTTGACATCGTCGTAGGCATTGACAAAAAACAAGACAAGGTCGACCATCTTGATCGTGTTGATGGCCGCCTCGCTCATGTAGCGTCCAAGTTTGGTTTTGCCGTGATGGATACCGGGGGTGTCGATGAAGACAAACTGACAATCCTCGCCATTAAAGATGCCTGAAAAAACGTTTCTCGTGGTTTGCGGCTTATCGGTGACGATAGCGAGCTTCTGCCCGAGAACCTGGTTTAAAAACGTCGACTTGCCGACATTCGGCTCGCCGATGATCGCGATGAATCCTGAACGAAACATCAAAGGTCCTCTTTGGAAAAACCAAACGGCAAGAGTTCGACATTTTTGATGATTTTGGTTTCTTGTCGGTTGTTCAAAAGGATGACCAGAGCGTCGTCTTCCATCAGTTCCCGCATCACCTGCCGGCAGGAACCGCAGGGCGAGACAAAGTAATCATGATCGGTGTAGACAAAGATCCGTTTGATGTCTTCTTTTCTGACACCATCGGAATAAGCGGCGAACAAAGCGCTGCGTTCAGCGCAATTGGAAAGCCCAAAAGCGGCGTTTTCGATGTTGACGCCGTTATAGGTTTTTCCGTTTTTTAGTTCCAAGACCGCCGATACCGGAAATTTCGAGTAAGGCGAATAAGATCTTTTCAGCAAGTCCATGGCTTGCTTGATTTGTTTTTCCATAATCATTCCTTCTTGAATCTGGTCGATTCGATGATTTCTTTTTGCAATGCGAACATTTCTTGTTCTGCTTCTAGGGTCTCATGGTCGTAGCCAAGGCAATGGAGAAAACCATGGAGGGCGAGAAAGGCTAGTTCCCTTTCCTCGGAATGGCCGTATTCTTCGGCTTGTGACTTCACTTTGTCAAGCGAGATAAAGATGTCGCCGATCTCATTATCAGGTCCCTCTGCGGGAAAACTGAGAACATCGGTGGCTAAGTCTATGTTCCTGTAGGTCCGGTTCAGTCCTTTGATTTCTTCATCACTAACCAAAATGACACTGATGATGATCTTAGCCTTTAGACCAAGATGCGTGTAAGCGGATTTGATGATCTCTCTGATGACTGACCGGTTTGTTTTCTTTCCGCCATAATGGTCGAAAATGTTAATGCCTGGCATCTTCGAACCTCTGGATGATCGTCTGGACCAAAGGGTGTCTGACGACATCGATTTTGCTGAAATGGAGGATCTCGATATCATCGACATCTTGCAAGATCGCCGCGGCGGTGATCAAACCCGAGGGCACTTTAGGTGGCAGATCGCTTTGGGTGATGTCGCCGGTCACGACCATTTTTGATCCAAAACCGAGTCTTGTGAGAAACAGTTTCATCTGGTTGATTGTCGTGTTTTGCGCCTCGTCGAGGATGACGAAGGCGTTTTCTAGGGTGCGGCCCCGCATATAGGCTAGCGGAGCAATCTCGATGATGCCTTTTTGGATGTACTCCTCTGTTAGTTTCACACCGAGAATTTCATACATGGCGTCATAAAGCGGTCTTAGATACGGATCGACCTTTTCCTTGAGGTCTCCTGGCAAAAACCCGAGATTCTCGCCGGCTTCGACCGCCGGGCGGGTGAGAACCAAACGGCGGATCTGGTTGTCTTTGAGTTTCCTCAGACCGATCAACACCGCAAGGTAGGTCTTGCCGGTTCCGGCAGGACCGATTCCCAAGGTTACCGTTTTTTTCTCGATTGCCTCGAGATAGCGTTTCTGGTTCAAAGTCTTGGCATAGATCGGCTTGCCGCTATAGGTCTTGATGATTTCCTTGCGGCCGATGAAGAGATCGAGGATTTCTTCTTCTTTGGCCTCAGCCAAAAGGTTGTGGATATAGATGATGTCCCGTTCGTTGAAGACGGTGTTGCGCTTGGCTAGTTGCAGCAAAATCCTGAGCATCTTTTTGACGTGATCGATCGTCGCCTGATCAGTGGTTGCGATCAAAAGATCCGCGTGATTGGCGTAGATTTCAGCGCCGCAGAGCTCGGAGAGCAGTTTCAGATATTTATCGTTGACCCCGAAGATCGTCACCATCTCCATGATGCCTTTAACTTCAAGATCAATCTTGGTCAGGTCCACCATCGACAAAACATCACTCCTTTAAATAATTATTATATCATACTTGATATATGAGCGCGAGCAACCGGGAAAAAAAACACTTCACGATGTGAAGTGCTTTCGAGGTTACCGTCCTTTGCGACCTTGGTTCTGCCGCTGTTTGAGCTTCTTGGAAACGCTTGGTTTGAGGTAGTATTCCCTTTTACGGGCTTCAGCCAACGTCCCGGCGCGAGAGACATCACGTTTAAAACGTCGAAGTGCGTCTTCGATGCTTTCGTTCTCTTTTACGACCGTTTTCGCCATTGCATTCACCCCGTTTCTGCTTACACTTGCTATTATACTAGATTGATGGCCAATTGTAAACGATTTTTTTAGGAAACTGATTTCCATAATCGCGATAATATGGTATGATTATTTTATCGTGAAACCGAGGTGATGCAAGGTGATTTTAGCATTCGACTTGCTGGAAAACTGGAAACTTAT
>JAQVPE010000151.1 GCA_028702245.1 Candidatus Izemoplasmatales bacterium | reverse complement strand
GTTGACTTTGATGAAGCCTTCGCGATCCATGACGTTGAAATCTTGGATAAAAGAGCAATCGGCCCGATTTCCGACATAGATAAAGGCTCCGGAGACTTTTAGTTCAAAACGCTCATCGGTATCTTTCGATCGTAAAATGACTGATTCAAGTTCTTTATCTCCATAAAAACCGATCACTTCTGTATTAAGAAAGCAGTCGATTTCCGGATGATCCCTTACTCTGTCGACGACACCTTTGATAGCTGTGAAATCAGGAAGCGCGTGGACAATTGTCACCTTACGGCACAATTGGTTAAGATAAAGGGATTCTTCAAGCGCGGAATCGCCGCCCCCAATTACAAGAACAGCTTCATCTTTGTGAAATACGCCGTCACAGACCGCACAGTAAGATACGCCTCTGCCAATATACTTTTCTTCATTCTCTGCTCCAAGTTTTTTGGCGTTTGTGCCGGTGGCGATGATTACAGCATCGGCTTGATAATGCACTTTGTCTGTCTGTACGACAAAACCGCTTCCAGTTGGCCTAATGCTTTTTACATCGCCAGCGTTGACCTCGATAGTCAAATCATGAAGATGGTTGACCATCTTGTCGATTAATTCCTGAGCGGTCACCCTTCCGAAACCTAAGTAGTTGTCGACTTCATAGGTCGAATGTAGACGCCCGCCGGCGGCGTTTTTATCTAGTAGAACAACATTTCGGTTTGCCCTTTTTGCATAGATGGCCGCCATCATACCCGCGGGTCCCGCGCCAATGATCAAAATCTCAGTTCTCAACATTTAAATCGCCTTTGCGGAAGAATCCGGGAATTGTCCCGTAATCTTTCCCTTTTCGTTTGATCCGCAAAAACACCGATACCAAAATCCCGCCAAGGATCATCAACGTCGAAGTGACGATGGCGGATTTGAAAGTGATGCCAAACAATTCAAATGTCAAAGGATCAGTCCTCATGGTCTCAATAAAAATGCGAAGGCCACCGTACCAAACTAGGTAGAAACCGAAGATTTCGCCAATATGGATTTTTCGGATTCGTCTGAGCACAAGCATTATGGCGAAGCCGACGAGATTTATCATGGATTCATAAAAGAAGGTCGGGTGATAAAAGCCGGTCAGAGGGTCGACGTCAAAGCCGTGTAGTCCGGCTTTGATATACATATTGTTGACGATGAACTCCGGAAGATGGATAACGTGGCGAAGATGGTTATATTGTTCTTCTAGCGTCAGATTGGCAACCCCGTTTGTCATACCGCCGACAAGATAGCCGTGAGCCTCCTGATTGAAAAAGTTCCCCCATCTGCCAAAAGCCTGGGCGATGATGAATCCGATGGCCATAACATCGAGGAAAACCCAGAAATCGAATTTGCGGATCTTGGTGTAAATAAAAACACAGATGAGAGCCATAAAAAAGGCTCCGTGGATCGCAAGGCCAGAAAGGCCAAAAGTGGAAAAATCAAAGGTCCCGCTTGAAAACCCGAGAATCCGCAAGATTGTCGGGCCAAAGCCCCCACCAGCGAATGAATCCCATTCGAAAGCGACATACCAAAGCCTGGAACCGAGAATGGCGATCGGCACGATCCAAAGAAACCCATCGATAAAATCGTCTTGTTTCAGTCCGTGTCGTTTGATTTCTCTCAAGGCCAAAAACAGGGCGACCACGATGCCGGTCATAATGAAGAAAGAGTAAAAAACGATCGACCTGCCAAAAATGGTCACAACCCGGTTATCAAGAGTATAGATCGCTTTGATCGTTGTATCGCTATTTATCTCGTCATATTCCGATTCCCAAACACTCCACCTGGTAAAGTAGCTGTTTTCTTTGTTGTTTGGATCTTGAGGAGGCGTGATAATGCAGGCTTCACCAGCATTACAGACGATTTCCTTGAGTAGGGTTCCATCATAATCGACAAAAGAAACGGTGAAGGCATCCGGCTCTTCGCCCGTATTGTCGCACCCATAAAAAAAGCCCATTATGCCGAAAAGCATAATGACTAGTATGATTTTCTGTAGTGACTTCATTCTTCATCCTCGTTTCGCTTTTGATTGCTTTTGATTTGCTGATTCAACTCTTTGTTAAAGTCCGCTCCCGAATGATAACCCAAACGTTTGGCTTTGTAATCATAGGCGGCCGCCTCGACTAAAGTGGCGGTGTTTCTCGCTTCGGTGATCGGTAATTTGACCGAGGCAATCTCGGTATCAAAGATTTTGTGTTTTCCGGTTGTGAGTCCAAGACGATCGAATTTGCCGGTTGTTTCCCATTTCTCAAGTTCGACGAAAAGCGATATGCGTTTACTTTCTCTGTATGCTTTCGCACCAAAGAGATAGATGACGTTGACAATCCCGATCCCACGAATCTCCAAGTATTTTTTGAGCAGTTCCGGAGCCTCTCCGATCAACATCCCTTTTTCTAGTTGAAAGATTTCGACCATATCGTCAGCGACAAGCATGTACCCCCGTCTGATTAGTTCGAGGGCAACCTCGCTTTTGCCGATGCCGCTCTTGCCGGTGATCAATACTCCTACGCCGTTGATATCCATCAGCACGCCGTGAAGCGACATTCTTTCCGCAAGTCTCGCTTGAAGAAAAGCAAAGAGTTCACTGAACAAGGAGGACGTCTGATAATTGCTTCTCAATACCGGAATCGCATGTTTTTCGCCAAGATCCAAAAACAGTTTGGGAACGGGAACGTTTTTGGAGAAAACAAACGCAGGCGGTTCTTTCTCGAATAGTTTATTTACCCTTTCTTCTTGGTCTTTCAGGGAAAGAGAACGAAAAAAAGCCTCTTCCTTGGAACCAAGAACTTGGATGCGGTCATGTTCGTAATAATCAAACATCCCCGCAAGTTCAAGACCCGGTTTGGATAGCGACTGATTGGTTACTTTTCGCAAGATGCCCTTGCCGCCCGAAAGGACTTCCATCGTCATTCCGGCAATGATTTCTTCAACCGTCAAATATCTGGACAAAAGACCACCCCTAAGATCGTTTTCTCGATGTCATGATTGTGATTCTTTTGATAAATAGCAAATAGACGTTTTTGATAACAATCCTGATAATTCCGAATAGAGCCGCAAACAAAAGGGGATAGAACGAGTTGATGAATGAAAAGAGCGACCCAAACACCAACAAATCGATGGCGTAAAAGAAGATGACATTCATCAAAAAGAACACCAGCCCGGAAGAATAGAGCACAAGTTTCACAAAACGCCTGATGAATATTTCTTTGTATAGTTCTTCGTACAAGGTGAAAGAGAGCGCGATCACAATATACAAATAATCGTAGCGAACTTCCGCAAAGCCAAAAAGACTGATAATCGCATAGATGAGAATGAAGTTCATTAACAAGCTGGTGATGATGTTGATGATCGGGTTTGACGAGTATTTGGCGGCCAAATCAATTTTGATGGCCCCACCCGATCTTCTTTCGCCGCGCTTGAAGTCTTTTTTCTCTTCCTTGTGTTTTTCTTTGACGATCTCAATCAATTTTTCGAGTTCTTCGATTTCTTTCCGCAAATCTTGATTGTCTTTGTCATCCATGTCATTCACCGCCCGACACCGTTGTTATGTCAGGCATTATATATAATATCATATGATTGTCTTTTTTTCGAGTTTTTAAAACC
>JAQVPE010000150.1 GCA_028702245.1 Candidatus Izemoplasmatales bacterium | reverse complement strand
CTTGACAAAATCGACCAACATTTGAAAGATCTCTATCACTACGCGATCGCTGGTCTTAATAATATCCCGGGAGTGAAAATCTACAACCCCGAGGCCGACAAGGGCATCATCACTTTCAATCTCGAAGGAGTACCCGCTCATGACGCGGTATCGTACTATGCGGAAATGGGCATCATGATTCGTTCCGGACATCATTGTGCCCAACTCGTCAGTGCCTTTTTCGGGATTGATTCCAGTCTTCGCGCTTCTTTCCATCTTTACACGACCAAGGAGGATATCGACCGTTTTCTCGAAGTTACCCAAGCAGCGGTTGATTTCTTCCGCAATCTCGGATTTTAGGTGATCAAATGGCACAACTAGACAACCTCTATCGCGAAATCATCATGGAACATTTCAAAAACCCCCGGAACAAGGGGCTTTTGACTGATGGGCCATATCGTAAATACCGCTTCAAGAACCCAAGTTGCGGCGATGATATCACGATCCAAACGAAAACGGAAGCAAACCGGGTTTCCGACTGCCGCCATGAAGGAAGTGGCTGCAGCATCTGTTGCGCCTCAGCTTCGATATTGACGGAGATGATGATCGGCAGGGATGTCGATGAGGCGAAAACGATTGCGGAAACTTTTGTCGCCATGGTCAAAAACGAGCCCTATGACGAAACAATCGACCTTGGCGAGGCTGAAGCCTTCCAAGGCGTCCGGATGTTTCCGGCTCGCACCAAATGTGCGACTATTGCCTGGCTCGCTTTCTTGGAAACCATCAAACCTGAAGGTGATACCAATGAGTAAAAAAGGAAAAGAAATCGGAAATATTGTTTCCGATTATAAATATGGATTCTCAACCGATCAAAAAAGCGTTTTTCAAACCGCCAAAGGCATATCCGAGGCGATTGTCAGGGAAATATCCGCTCATAAGAAAGAACCGGAATGGATGACCAACATTCGCGTCGAAGCTTTTCGGGCTTTCATCAAAATGGCCAATCCTTCGTGGGGCCCGGATCTATCCTTTCTCGACTTTGATGACATCATCTATTACATCAAAGCGAGCGACCAGGTCGAGTCTTCTTGGGATGATGTTCCCGAGGCGATCAAGGACACATTCACGAAACTTGGGATCCCCGAGGCCGAACAGAAGTATCTCGGAGGCGTTACTTCGCAGTTCGATTCCGAAGCTGTTTATCACCATACTATTACCGAACTCAACGATCTCGGAGTCGTCTTTCTCGATACCGACAGCGCTCTAAAAAAGTATCCCGATCTATTCCGAGCGTATTTTTCCAAGGCTGTCAGCCATCTTGACAACAAGTATGCCGCCCTCAATACGGCAGTATGGAGCGGCGGCTCTTTCATCTACGTTCCCAAAGGCGTCAAGATTGACAAGCCTTTGCAGTCGTATTTTCGGATCAACACTGAAAGAATGGGACAATTCGAACGGACATTGATCATTGTCGACGAAGAAGCTTCGTTGAACTACGTTGAAGGCTGTACCGCTCCAATCTATTCCCGTGACTCGTTGCATGCGGCTGTTGTCGAAATTTATGTCAAAGATAATGCTTATTGCCGGTATTCCACTGTCCAAAATTGGTCTAACAATATCGTTAATCTGGTCACCAAGAGAGCGGTTGTTGCAAACCATGCCCATATGGAATGGATCGATGGCAACATCGGTTCGGGACTGAATATGAAATACCCCTCTTGCATTCTTCAAGGCGACTACGCCCGCGGTACGACGATCTCGATCGCTTTTGCCGGCAAGAACCAACACCAGGACACCGGTGCGAAAATGATCCATATCGGCAAAAACACGGCCTCGACGATCATCTCCAAATCGATAGCTGCCAAGGGCGGCAGAGTCAACTACCGAGGGTTGGTTAGCCAAGGCAAAAATGCTCTGGGAGCGAAAAGCAAGATCCAATGCGATACGATTTTGATCGACGGACTGTCGTCTTCGGACACCATCCCCGTCAATATCGTCAAGAATTTCAAGGGTCAGATCGAACACGAAGCGACCGTTTCCAAGGTCAGCGATGAACAACTTTTTTATTTGATGTCCCGCGGGCTCACCGAACAAGAGGCAACCGAGATGATCGTCATGGGCTTTATCGAGCCGTTTTCCAGAGAACTGCCGATGGAATACGCTGTCGAGCTCAATCAACTGATCAAATTGGAGATGACGGGAGCGATCGGCTAAAAGAAACACCTATAAATAGCCTTTTTTCAGGCATTCACTTTATTATCGTCAATAAATGTGCTAAAATCATTTTGAAGGCGGTGATCAATGATGAAACTGGTGATGGCAATTGTTGCCAATGAAGATGCCAGCAAAGTCATCAAGACGCTGATCAAGGAGAACTATTTTGTCACAAAACTGGCGACCACCGGTGGCTTTTTGATGAGCGGCAATACGACGATCATCATCGGGTGCCAGGACGAGATGCTCGACAAATGCATCCAGATTATCTCTGAGACCTCAAGACGTCGGACCAAACTGGTTCCCAACGCAATCTCGAGCGAATTCGGCATTTTCTCCTCGACTCCTGTCGAAGTGCAAGTCGGGGGGGCGACGATTTTCGTCCTCGATGTCGAGCAGTTCATCAAGGCCTGAGTTAGCACTATCCGGCAGGAAGCGCCGGACTTTTTTTAATATTTGAAATAGCAGACTCTCTTTTTTGAAACAAAAAAAATGAGGAATTTTTGAATTTTGGGGGTGTAGTCGATGAATCAGCGAAGCGTCCATATCTATCTTAAGACTGACGATACCGAAACGCTGGTTTCGTTTCTCAAAGGCTACGCTGATTTTGCGATCTCTGAAAAAGGACAATATTTGAAATTGACGCACAGCGAAAACGATAATCAGATCGATTGGAACCATCTGAGGGAAAAATGTCTCGAGGAGTTGTTTATCGATATCTGTTTGTTCGTGGAGCCTTTATCGCCCAACTTCGATCCCGAGCCGATCATCCGCGTGTTGCCAACTATCGGTTATGGCGTCTTCACGATCGAAAACATCATCCCAAGACTTGTGCGCGAGGGGATTAAGGATGTTCGCACCAAGCTTAGGAATTATTACTACAATGTCTTTGGCGCTGAAACGATCCAAACGATCCAAGGTTTCATAAGAGCGAATTTGAATCAAAGCGTCGCCGCCAAAAAAATGTATATGCATCGGAATACGCTCAATTACCGTCTCGATCATTTCATCGGTCTTTCCGAGATCAACGTCAAGTCTTTTATCGGAGCACACGCGTTTTTCTTGCTTTTTGAAGGGTGATTTGTGCAGTTTGCCCATAGCGTGATTTTCGGTATTTTGGTATAATCCTATTTAGTAATAATATCTACTATTGATATTAACAGGAGGTAAACATGGCAACACTGTCATTCAAAAAATTGGACAAAGTCTATGATAATGGCGTCCAAGCGGTTTTTGACTTCTCACTCGAAGTCAAAGACAAAGAATTCATCGTTTTTGTCGGCCCTTCCGGCTGTGGCAAGTCGACTACTTTGAGAATGGTAGCCGGTCTTGAGGAAATCACCCGCGGCGAACTCTATATCGACGACGTCCTCGTGAACGATGTCGCTCCGAAAGACCGCAACATCGCGATGGTTTTCCAGTCTTACGCGCTTTATCCCCACATGAC
>JAQVPE010000149.1 GCA_028702245.1 Candidatus Izemoplasmatales bacterium | reverse complement strand
CGTCAATCTTCTTGGTAAAGTCAGCCACCATGTTTTCGGTTTCTTTGAAGTCAAACTCCGGGTCGATTTCCGCAAGTTCATAACTGAAGGAGAGTGTATCAAGGATTTCTTTGATTGCTTCGTAATCGGCCAAAGTGGCTTTGATCTCGTTTTGTTCCTGAATTGTCTTCTGAGCTAGTTTTTGATCAGACCAAAATGTTGGTTCAAGCGTCGCTTGATCCAATTCATGCAGTCTATTGTTCATTTTTTCAATTCCGATTGTGTTATTCAACTCATCAAATCGGTCTTTGGCCTCGATAATGGCCGCTTTCAATTCCTGTTGATTCATTTGTCTCCTCTTGTTAGCTGTTTCTGCCGTGGCAATGCTTGTATTTTTTGCCACTGCCGCAAGGGCAGGGATCATTTCTGCCGACTTTTTCCGTTACTTTCACAGGTTGCCTTTTTCTCGTCTCGTCTTCTTTTCCCGAAATCGTATGGATGGGTTTGGCGACCTGGACCCGTTCAGTGTTTTGACGAACTTGCGCTTTTAAGACGAAGCGGGTAACATCACTCTGAATATTCTCGACCATCGTCTCAAACATGGTGAAGCCCATCTCCTGGTATTCGCGGAAGGGATTGATCTGGCCATAGCTTTGAAGCGATACCGCTTGCCTGAGTTCGCTCATCGCATCGATGTGCTGTACCCAATAAGTGTCGACGACCCTTAAAGTCACGGCTTTGAGAAAATCATTGAAGACCTTGTCGCCGGTCAGCGACTTTTTCTGAGTGATTTCGCGCTTGTACTGGTCCATCACATACAAGGTGACATCTTCCTCGCTCTGAATGATCTTCTCATCAATCGCATCTTTGGGAAAGTACTTGTTGAGTAAATTGAACATCTGTCCGCGATCATTGATATTGGTGTCGATGATTTTGGTCAAAATCGTCTCGATCATCAACTTGACGATGTCCTCGATGGTTTCAAGGAAAAGGATGTCAGTGCGTTGCTGATAGATGATTTCCCGCTGTTTCCGCAAAACCTCGTCGTACTGCAGAACGGTTTTCCGGCGGTCAAAGTTGTTACCTTCAATCTGATGTTGGGCCCTGAGAACCATTTTTGAAAACATGCCGTATTCAAGCGGTTGTTCTTGACCGGTTCCTTTTTGAACGGTAATCATCGAAATCAGGCTTTTGAAACGTTCGCCGCCAAAACGACGCATCAAATCGTCGTCAGCGGAGATAAAGAATCGTGAATAACCGGGGTCGCCTTGGCGACCGCTTCGGCCGCGGAGCTGGTTATCGATTCGTCTTGCTTCATGTCTTTCAGTGCCGATGACGGCAAGACCACCAAGCGCGACAACGCCTTCTCCAAGTTTGATATCGGTTCCACGACCGGCCATGTTCGTCGCAATGGTAACCGAATACTTTTGTCCGGCATTGGCGACAATCTCAGCTTCTCGCTCATGCTGTTTCGCATTCAAGACATCGTGTTTGACGCCGCGTCGCTTTAGAAGAGAAGACAGAAGTTCCGAACTTTCAATCGAGATTGTGCCGACCAAAATCGGTTGTCCCAAGCGGTGCCGTCTTTCGATTTCTTCCGCCAAAGCTTTAAACTTGGCTTCCATCGATGCAAAAATCAAGTCGTTGTCGTCGATGCGGATCACAGGAACGTTGGTAGGAATTTCGACGACGAACATATTATAGATGTTGTGAAATTCTTCTTCCTCGGTTTTGGCCGTACCGGTCATACCGGACAGTTTCTTGTACATTCGGAAAAAGTTCTGGAAGGTGATCGTCGCCAGAACGGTTGTTTCTTTTTTGACCTCGACGGCCTCTTTTGCCTCAAGGGCTTGATGAAGGCCCTCGGAAAATTGACGTCCATGCATCAGCCTGCCGGTGAAAGAGTCGACGATGACGACTTTTCCATCTTGGACAACATAATCGATGTCTCGAGACATGATGAAGTTAGCGCGCAGAGCATTATTGATGTGGTGCAACAAAGAAACGTTTGCCACGTCGTAGAGGTTATCCAAATTGAAGTGCGCTTCCGCTTTTTTGATCCCGGTTTCGGTCAGACTGATGGTCTTGTCCTTGAGATCGATATCATAATCTTCTTCTTCCTTGAGATGGATGGCAAAGTAGTTTGCCTGTTTATAGAGGTCCGCGGTATTTTTCTCACCACCGGAGATAATCAACGGCGTTCTCGCTTCATCGATCAAGATCGAATCGACCTCGTCAATGATCGCGAAATTTAGCGGTCTTTGAACAATGTTTTCTTTGTAAATGACCATATGGTCTCGGAGATAGTCAAACCCAAGTTCGTTATTGGTCGAATAAACGATATCAGAGTTATAGACTTCCCGTTTCTCTTCGGGAGAAAGATCGCGGATGTTGAGTCCGACCGTAAGGCCGAGGAATCGAAACAAGTCGCCGATCTCGCCATTTGCCTCACGTCCGGCGAGGTATTCGTTGACGGTCACGATATGGACGCCCTCGCCACTAAGAGCATTGAGATATGCCGGCATGACCGCAGTCAAAGTTTTTCCTTCACCGGTCTTCATCTCGGCGATATTTCCCTCATGGATCACAACCGCGCCCATTACTTGGACTTTGAAAGGCGTCATCCCAGTCACTCTGGTCGATGCCTCTCTAACGGTGGCATATGCCTCGACAAGCAACGAATCCAAGGATTCGCCGCTTTGATATCTTTCTTTAAACTCATTCGTTTTCGCGCAGAGACTTTCATCTGGCAGTTGTTTGTACTCTTCTTGAAGCAAGAGTACCTGATCAGCGATTTTTTCAAGCCTTTTCAAGGTCTTTTTGTTGGGATCGAAAAGTTTAAACACAGTAATTCACCTCTTCATAGACACTCTTAATCATACCATAAACAGCAAGGCAAAGACAATTTATTTAGCGACTGCGCCAAAAAAAAGTGACCTAGAAGGTCACTTGTATTATCAATATGTTTCAATCAGTCCGTATTTCCCGTCATCCCGGAGATAGAGAACCGATACTTCGTTGTCTTCATTGTAATAGATGAAGAAGTCGTGTCCGAGCAATTCCATCTGCGTGATTGCTTCATCCATGCTCAAGACGTCAAGCTTGATCCTTTTTTTCTTGATCGGCGAGATCAGCTCCCGCTCGAGATCCTCGATATTCAGATCGTCGTTCTTGAAAACCTCCTTTAATCCTGTTTTTTCTTGGAGACTGCGGTTCAGTTTGTGCTTGTTCTTGCGAATCTGCGCTTCCAATTTATCGACAGCCTTGTCGATGGCGGCATACAGGTCTTTGTCTTCAACCTCCGCCCGGATGGTGATGAATTTGATTGGAATCGTAATTTCGACTTTCATCATGTCACGGTAAATTTTGCATACTGCGAAAGCTTCCAACTCTTCGGAGATCACTTTCTCCACCTTGATGAGTTTCTTTTCGAAGTAGTTGCGGATCGCATTTGTAATCTCAAATCCGCCCTTGCCTCTCACATCGAGTTTCACAATCATCACTCCTTCTTATTAAGTTGTCTTGTTACGGTTTAATTATAGCATTGCCAAATGCTTATGTAAACTGGATGGCTCTTTTTCGTTTGCATAAACTAACCTGTATATCTAGCAATGTCAAACCATATCACTGAAATTATCAAGATCGAACCGAATCCAAAAAACAGTG
>JAQVPE010000006.1 GCA_028702245.1 Candidatus Izemoplasmatales bacterium | reverse complement strand
TGTAATGGGTCGCACCATCGACGGGTTTCAATTCATGTAGTTTCATCGTGATCTCCTCCTCTTAGACTTCTTCGACCTTGATCATGTGGCTGATTGTTTCAATCATGCCTCTGATCGAGTCGTTGTCGTCTTTGACGACGGATGAGTTGCGCTTGGTCAAGCCGAGAGCCTTGACGGTCTTGACTTGGTTGGGCTTTCTCGCCGTCAGCCCGCGCACGAGCGTGATTTTGATTTGGGCCATTATTTCAAGACCTCCTCGACTGTGAGTCCACGAGCTTCCGCGACCTCGGCAATGCTCTTCATTGAGAGCAATCCGGCCATGGTGGCCCTGACAATGTTGATGGGGGAATTTGAACCTAGTGACTTGCTCAAAACATCTTCGACGCCCGCAAGTTCAAGTACGGCCCGAACCGGACCGCCGGCGATGACGCCGGTACCGGCAACAGCCGGTCGCAAAAAGACTTTGGCCGCACCGTATTTGCCGGTGACGGTATGATAGATCGTGGTTCCGTTGATCGGAATTGTGACCATACTCTTCTTGGCATCTTCGATTGCTTTTTTGATTGCGTCGGGGACTTCACTGGCTTTGCCGGTACCAAAACCGACTTTGCCTTTGTGATCGCCGATAACGACCAATGCGGAGAAGCTGAAGCGCCGGCCGCCTTTGACGACCTTGGTTACACGACCAATGTTGACGACTCTCTCGTCATAGAGCTTTTCTTCTCGTTTCTTCGCGCCATCGCGCGGTTTACGTGACGGCCGTCTTTCTCTGCCGCCTCTTTCTTTATTCTCTAGCATCGGATAACCTCCTTCGTTAAAATTCCAGCCCTGCTTCTCTAGCAGCTTCGGCCAATGCTTTGACACGTCCGTGGTAGAGATAGCCGCCACGGTCGAATACGACTTGCTTGATCCCTTTTTCAAGGGCTTTTTTGGCGATTAGTTCGCCGACTTTCTTGGCGCCTTCAGCGTTGCCGCCTTGAGCTTCTTTGATCTCGAGAGACGAGGCGGCGACGATTGTGATGCCGCTTATGTCATCGATGATCTGGCAGTAGATCGCCTTATTCGAACGGAAGACGTTAAGACGTGGGCGTGAAGGTGTGCCTTTGATGTTGAATCTGATGCGCCGATGGCGTTTCGCCCTTTGCGCTTCTTTATTTACGGGTTTAAACATAGATATTCACCTCTTGCCCTATTTCTTGGCAGTTTTCCCTTCTTTACGACGTACATGCTCGCCACGATACCTGATGCCCTTGCCCTGATACGGCTCGGGAGCACGGATCTTGCGGATGTTGGCGGCGAATTCGCCGACTGCCTGTTTGTCGATACCCTTGATCACGACTTCCGTGTTCGTCGGGAGTTCGACATCGATCCCGCTCGGGATCACGACTTCGACCGGATTGGAATAGCCAACGCTGACGATGAGGGTCTCTTTGTCTTTGAGACTGGCACGATAACCGACACCTTTGATGTCCAGCATTTTGACGTATCCTTCGGTCACACCTTTAACCATGTTGTTCAGAAGCGCCCTTGTTGTTCCATGCAAAGCACGGTGGCGAAGCTGATCAGATGGCCGGGTTACAGAAATTTCATTATTAGCGGTATCAATTTTCATTTCACTTTGGAAAGTGAATTCAAGTGTTCCCTTCGGTCCTTTGACTGTAACGTGATTGTTGTCATCAACGTTGATTTCAACGCCTTGGGGAATTGGGATTGACATCCTACCAACACGACTCATAGTTTTCTTGCACCTCTTTTTCCATTAATCTCATGTTGCTCTTTACCAAACGTATGCGAGAACTTCGCCGCCGATTTGCTTGCTTCTGGCTTCCCTGTCGGTCATGATGCCTTGGGAAGTCGATACGATCGCGATTCCGAGGCCATTCAGGACTCTGGGCAGATCATCGGTCTTGGCGTATACTCTTAGTCCGGGTTTGGAGATTTTCTTCAAACCTCTCACTGCTCTTTCTTCATTTTTCAAATACTTCAATGTGACTTTCAATGTGCCTTGGATACCATCCTTGACCATTTGATAGTCGTTGATGTAGCCTTCTTGTTTCAATACAGTCAGAATCTCGGCTTTCAGTTTTGAAGCCGGAACATCCACAGTCTTGTGTTTCATCTGGTTGGCGTTGCGGATTCTCGTAAGCATGTCCGCAATCGGATCTGTCATGACCATATCGATAATGCCTCCTTCCTCGATACCTGGAAATTAATTTTCGTCATAATCAATTACCAACTTGCCTTCTTGACACCGGGAATCTGGCCTTTATAAGCCAGTTCGCGGAAACAGACACGACAAAGTTTGAACTTGCGATAGACAGCATGGGGACGACCGCAGCGTTCACATCTGGTGTAGTTTCTAACGGGGAATTTCGATCCGCGTTTTTGTCTTACTTTCATTGATGTTTTTGCCATAATCTGCCTCCTAGTTCCTTCTGAAGGGCATTCCGAACTGTTTAAGCAGTTCGAGTGCTTCCTGATCTGTCTTCGCTGTCGTGACGATGACGATATCCATGCCGCGGATTTTGTTGACCTTGTCATAGTTGATTTCGGGGAAGATCAGCTGTTCCTTGACGCCAAGGGTGTAATTGCCGCGTCCGTCAAATCCTTTGGGATTGACGCCGCGGAAGTCCCTTACGCGGGGAAGCGCGATCGTAATCAGCTTGTCGAAGAACTCGTACATCCGGTCGCCTCTTAAGGTGACTTTACAGCCGATCGGCATGCCTTCACGAAGTTTGAAACTCGCGATCGATTTCTTCGCCTTGGTGACGACTGGTTTTTGACCGGTGATCTGCATTAGTTCACTAACGGCATCATCCAATACTTTGGGGTTTTGGATGGCGTCGCCGGCGCCGATATTGATCGTTATTTTGCTGATTTTCGGAGATTCCATAACGGAATCATAGTTGAATTTGGCCTGAAGAGCGGGCATGATCTCGTTTTTGTATTTTTCCTGTAATCGATTCATTTACGTCCCTCCCTAGTCCAAGACTTCGCCAGATTTTTTGGCATATCTGACTTTAGTCTCCACGTCTTGTTTCTTTACTTTCTTGGTAATGGTTTTGTATCCGACGCGGGTCGGCTTCTTCGCTTTCTGATCCATTAGCATCACATTCGACACATGGATCGGTTTTTCGATGTCCATGATGCCGCCATCGGGGTTTGCCTGAGACGGTTTAACGTGCTTTTTGACCTTTCCGAGGCCTTCGCCTTCGAGGATCACACGTTCGGATTTCATCAGTATTTTGCTGATGGTGCCCTGTTTGCCTTTGTCTTGCCCGGCAATGATCAGGACTTTATCGCCTTTTTTTAGTTTCATCTCGCATACCTCCTACAATACTTCCGGCGCCAATGACACGATTTTCGTGAATTCGGCGTCGCGGAGTTCGCGGGCGACCGGACCGAAGATACGGGTACCTCTCGGACTCTTGTCTTCCTTGATAATGACGGCGGCGTTGTCATCAAATTTGATGTGGCTGCCGTCAGGACGGCCGAGCCCCTTCTTCGTGCGGACGATGACCGCTTTGACGACTTCGCCTTTTTTGACAAGTCCACCAGGTGTGGCGGCCTTGACCGTGGCGACAATGATATCGCCGATATTTGCATATTTGCGGCTGGTTCCGCCCAAAACTTTGATTGTCAGGATTTCGCGGGCGCCGGAGTTGTCGGCTATTCTCAGCCTTGTCTCTTGTTGTATCATTTCCTCGTCCTTCCTTTCCCGCTACAAAATCACGCTTTGTTCGATAATCTCGAGCAAGCGGAATTTTTTGGTACGTGACAAGGGGCGGCATTCGATGATTTTCACGGTATCGCCGATTTTGGCTTCGTTCTTCTCATCGTGAGCGGTGAATTTCTTAGAGGAAATAACCCGCTTCTTGTACAAAGGATGCGTTTTGTATGTCGTCACCAAGACGGTTATCGTCTTTTCGTTTTTATCCGAAACGACTTGGCCGACGAACGTTCGCCGGATTTTCGCTTTTTCCATAGTACCCTCCTACTTGCCTGCTCGCTCGGATAAAATCGTCTTCATCCTAGCGATCGTTTTTCTGACAGCGCTTAGACGCGCGGTGTTCTCGAGTTGTCCAGTAGCGTGTTTGAATCTGAGATCGAACATCTCTTTTTTCAGATTGTCGATTTCTTTTAAAATGGCGTCATTGTCCATTTCTCTAATTTCCTTGACATGCGTCATTTTTAATCACCAATCTCTTTCTTGACAAATTTGGTCTTGATCGGCAGTTTGTTTGAGGCAAGTCGCAAAGCTTCTTTGGCGATATCTTCACTGACACCGTCGATTTCAAACATGACCAAGCCGGCCTTGACGACCGCCACCCATTCTTCGGGAGCACCTTTACCGGAGCCCATGCGGACTTCTAGAGGTTTCTTGGTTTTCGCAAGATGGGGGAAAATCTTGACCCAGACTTTACCGGTACGCTTCATGAAACGGGTCATCGCGATCCGGCTTGCCTCGATCTGACGGGCGGTGATCCAGGCGCCCTCAAGCGCCATCAGTCCGTATGAACCGAAGTCGATGTTGTTGCCGCCTTTGGCCTGGCCTTCATAACTGACCCGGTGCGGACGACGGAATTTTGTTCTTTTAGGCATTAACATGTTACTTTGCCTCCTTCTTCGAAGGCAGGATTTCTCCCTTGTAGATCCAGACTTTGACTCCAAGCTTGCCATAAGTGGTCTTTGCTTCCGACAAAGCGTAATCGATGTCCGCTCTCAAGGTATGAAGAGGAACATTGCCTTCGCTGTAACCCTCGCTTCTGGCGATCTCGGCACCGGCCAAGCGTCCGGAAATCAGGGTGCGGCAGCCTTTGGCGCCAGCCTTGAGCGCGCGTTGGATCGCGACTTTCTGGACTCTTCTGAACGAAGCGCGGCTTTCGAGCTGCTTCGCTATGCTTTCGGCGACGAGCTTGGCATCAAGCTCGGGACGTTTGATTTCAACGACATTCAAGAATACTTCCTTGTCAGTCAGTTGTTTTAGTTTAAGGACAACGGCATTCTTCGTTTCGCCGTTGCGGCCGATGACCATACCGGGTTTTGCGGTGTTGACGGTGATGATCACCCGCGATTTTGAACGCTCGATCTCGATTTTGGAGACGCTCGCATTTTTGTAGAGATCGTTTAACAAGTCACGGATTTTAAGATCTTCATGAAGTAAATCCGCAACATCCCGTTTGTCCGCGTACCAGCGCGATTCCCAATTGAGGATGATGCCGATGCGTTGCCCGATCGGGCTGACTTTCTGTCCCATAAAATCCCTCCTTATTCTTTCTCAGCCACACTGATGTAGATGTGGCTGGTGCGTTTCAAAATAGCGAATCCGCGTCCTTGTGAATGTGGCTGCATCCTTTTCAGGGTTTTGCCTTCACCGACATAGATTTCCTTGACGAACAGTTTGTCCTGTTCGAGTTGATAGTTGTGCTCTGCGTTGGCAACCGCTGATTTTAGAAGTTTCTCGACCGGTTTGGAAGCACCCCGGGGGGTGTTTCTCAGAATCGCGAAGGCTTCACCGACGGCTTTGCCTCTGATGAGATCGACAACAAGTCTGACTTTTCTGGCGGCGATGCGGATCATTTTGATGTTGGCTTTTGCTTCCATCTTACTTCGTCCCCGCTTTCTTCATGACTTTTTTGTCGGCGTGGCCGCGGTAGGTTCTGGTGGGAGAGAACTCGCCCAATTTGTGTCCGACCATGTCCTCGGTGATATACACGGGGATATGTTCTTTTCCGTTATGGACACCGATCGTGAGACCGACGAACTCGGGGAAAATCGTCGAACGTCTTGACCATGTCTGGATGACTTTCTTGGAGCTGGATTTGTTGGCTTCGATGACTTTTTTCATCAAATGGTCGTCGCAAAACGGACCTTTCTTGACTGAACGTGACATTTATGAGTTCCTCCTTTCCTACTTGTTCCGGCGTCTGATGATCAGACTGTTGCTGGCTTTATTTTTCTTGCGGGTGATCTTGCCAAGGGCAGGTTTGCCCCAGGGAGTAAGTGGTGATGGATGGCCGATCGGCTGTTTGCCCTCACCACCGCCGTGCGGATGGTCGACCGGGTTCATGACCGAACCGCGAACGGTCGGTTTGATACCCATATGACGCTTACGTCCGGCTTTGCCGATTTTGACAAGTTCGAAGAATTCGTTGCCGACTTCGCCGATGGTGGCGCGGCAGACACCGAGAATCCTTCTGACCTCACCTGATTTGAGGCGGACGAGAACATACCTTTCCTCGCGTCCTAAAATCTGGGCGCTGGTCCCGGCAGCACGGATCAATTGGCCGCCTCTGCCCGGGTAGAGTTCGATGTTGTGGATGAAGGTACCGACAGGGATGTTTTTAATCGGCATCGCATTGCCGACTACGATATCGGGGTTGTCTCCGGATTGGATCGACATTCCGACAGAGAGGCCCTTTGGAGCCAAGATGTAGCGCTTCTCGCCGTCAAGATAATTGATGAGGGCGATGTTTGCGCTTCTGTTCGGATCGTATTCGATCGCAGCGACCTTACCGATGATGTTATCTTTGTTCCGTTTGAAATCGATGATCCGGTATTTGCGCTTGGCGCCTCCGGCTTGATGCCGGACCGTGATCTTGCCCTGATTGTTGCGACCGGCTTGTTTCTTGACGATCTCGGTCAGGTTTTTCTCTGGCTTGGTTTTGGTTATTTCCGCATAATCCAGTTTGGTCATCCCGCGGAGACCGTTTGTACGCGGTTTATATTTAATAATAGCCATTAGTTGTTTCCTCCAGTCTACGCAGCGTAAATGTCGATCTTATAGCCTTCAGCGAGCGTGACGATCGCTTTGCTCACTGCCGGTTTGAAACCGGAGTATTTCCCGACGCGTTTCGCTTTCGGGATGCTATTGATGACATTTACGTCAAGGACTTTCACCTTGAAAATTTCTTCGATCGCTTCTTTGATCTGGATCTTGTTGGCATTCTTGTCAACTTCGAATGTGTACTTGCGCATTTCCGCAAGTTTCGTCGATTTTTCAGAAACGATCGGTGCTTTGATAATTTGATATTTGTCCATGGTCAGTTCAGCGCCTCCTCGATCATTTTGACTGCAGCTTGGGTCGCAACGACGCTTTTCGCATTCATCACGTCGAAGACGCTGATGTGTTCCGCCCTCACCGTCGTGACGTTTGGCAGATTTCTTGAGGCGATGTCTAGTGTATCATTGGCATCTTCGACAATGATCATGACCTTTTCGTCTTGCTTGAGGTTTTGCAGAATTTCTACGATGCCCTTGGTTTTGTGCGATTCGAGCTTGAACTCGTCGATGACGAGAAGATTTTCCTCGCGGATCTTGTCGGACAAGACGATCTTGAGTGCCAAACGACGGATCTTTTTGTTGACTTTGTAGCTGTAGTCCCTTGGCGAGGGTCCAAAGACAACGCCGCCGCCGGTGTATTGTGGCGCGTTGATCGTGCCTTGACGGGCATGACCGGTGCCTTTTTGCCGGTAGGGTTTCCTGCCGCCGCCGGATACTTCTGAACGATTTTTCGCTTTTGCCGTTCCTTGACGCATCGAAGCTCTTTGGGCTTTGACGACATCGTAGATGACTTGCTGGTTAGTTTCAACGGCGAAGACGGAATCGGCGAGATTGACTTCTCCGACGGTTTCGCCTGATTGGTTGTATAGTGGTAGTTTAGGCATTTGTTTTTTCCTCCTTTCAGCGATTGTCCTTACTTGGACTTCTTGATTGCGTTCTTGACAACGACAAGTGATTTGTCCGGTCCGGGAACGTTTCCCTTGACGAGCAGAATATTGTTGTCGGCATCTGAACGAACGATGACGAGATTTTGGATCGTCACGGTTTCATGACCCATCCGTCCGGGCATTTTTTTGCCCTTGCGGATCCGGTTCGGGGCGATCGAGCCCATTGAGCCGATCCCGCGGTGATATTTCGAACCGTGGCCCATCGGGCCGGTTCCGAAATTGTGACGCTTGATGACGCCTTGATAGCCTTTGCCTTTTGAAGTTCCTGTAACATCTACATAATCACCGGCGTCAAATATATCGCATTTGACCTCCTGGCCAACTTCATATTCCATCATTCCGGAAAGACGAAGTTCTTTTACGTAGCGCTTAGGCGTCACGCCCGCTTTGGCGAAGTGTCCGGTTTCGGGTTTGTTGACAATGTTTGCTCTTTTGTCCATGAACCCAAGTTGGACGGCTTCGTAACCATCGGATGCGACATTTTTCTTCTGCAGGACGACATTCGGTGTGACTTCGATTACCGTAACCGGTACGAGTCTGCCGTTTTCGTCAAAAATCTGCGTCATGCCTACTTTTCTTCCTAAGATACCTTTTGCCATGAGTACACCTCCTACTTTTCTTTTCTTACTTCAATACGATATCGACGCCGCTTGGCAAATCCAGATGCATCAACGAATCGATCGTTTTTGCGGAAGGATTGACGATGTCGATCAGACGCTTGTGTGTGCGTCTTTCAAACTGTTCCCGGGAGTCCTTGTTTACGTGCGGGCTTCTGAGAATCGTGAAGATCTCTTTTTCGGTGGGAAGAGGAATCGGGCCGGAAACGGTGGCGCCGGTTTTCTTAGCCGTGTCGACGATCTTCTTCGCTGATTGGTCCAACAATCTGTGATCGTAGGACTTGAGTCTGATTCTGATTACTTGGTTTGTTGCCATTTTTGCTCCTCCTATGCATATAATTTGCTTATATACGGGCTCATTGTAAATTACCTGACCTCTGACAAGACATCATAACAACGCCTATGTGTGTGTCAGCAACCTTACAAATCACTGCCTTCCTGTTTTTTCACAGGCCTTGACCATGATAGCAAATTCAAGAAAAAAATGCAAGTTCTTTTTCCCGAGAATCCGCATTTTTTTTCATATATATAATAGATTCGCGCGAAAATGGTGACTAGTTCATGAATTAAAGGTCAAAAATCGTTATCGGGATGAGTCTTTGTCCAAAATGAATTGATGGTGCTTTTTAATTCTTTCATATCCTTAACTACGCGCATATGGCTCCACTCGCGAGGATAGAGCCGCAGATATTTCGGCGAGGCGAAACGGTCATCGACGAGCACGGCGACACCTCTATCGGTTTTAGTGCGGATAACTCTTCCCACGGCTTGAATCACTTTGTTCAAACCGGGATATGTGTAGGCGTAATCAAAACCTTGATGGAATTTCTCATCGAAGTGGGAACGGAGAATATTATTGAAGGGAGACAGTCCGGGAAGGCCGACGCCGATTATCATGACTCCGGAAAGCATGTCGCCGATCAAATCGATCGATTCGGCGAAGACACCACCCATGACAAATAATCCGACTTGAGTCTTCGTCGTCTCATTCTTGAACATCATGATCGTCTCACTGCGGAGTTGCCTCGTCATTTCCCTGGTTTGGCGAATGAATTCGACATCGCCCTTGAAACTGAGTTCGGTTTCAATCAGTCGAAGGTATTCGTATGAGGGGAAAAACATGATATAATTTCCTTTTTTGCCTTCGATTAGGCGTCTGGCAATCTCGACGATTTCCGCAAGCGAATCTTTCCGGTCTTGATAACGGGTCGAAATGGTATCGACCGTCAAAAGCAAAAGATTTTCTTGCCGAAACGGCGACGTCATTTTAACGCTTCTTCCCTCATTCTTGGTTAAAAGCGTCTGGTAGTACTCGATTGGATCGAGCGTAGCGCTGAAAAAGACAGTCGCAAGCGCTGTTTCTTTGAGAGCTTGAAGAATGAAGCCGCTCGCATCGAGGCACTTGATTGACGCTTTGATCGTGTTGTCCGCATGTTCAAGCAAAAAAACAAAATCGGTGTGGTAGAGTTCACTCGTCCTTACAAACTGGCTCAAAGCGAAATAACCATCCATGATTTGGCTGCGATTTGGCACTTTTTTATCCGTGGTCAAGACCTGATCAAGCTTAACCAAGAGGCGTCTCGCAAGTTGGATAAGATAAGCGTTTGGCTCCTCATATTTGACAAAATCGACATTGATGAGTTCGAAATCGAGTTCCTCGAAGAGATCGAGAATTCGCATGATCTCGCGCTTGGGGCTTGGTTTGAGCGGTTTCGTCAGTTCGAGAAGTTTCTGGATTTGTTCTTTATCGAGGGAAGCGCTGTACATTTCCCTTCCCCGGGCGACCAGATTGTGTGCTTCATCGACAAGCAAGATCGGATCGGCGATCTTCTCCTCGAAATAACGGATCAGTCTGACTCGCGGATCAAAAGCATAGTTATAGTCGCCAATCAAGATGTCACAGTAATTCGATAAATCGAGCGAAAACTCGAATGGGCAAACCCGATGTTTCTTTCCGTATTCGCGGATAACCGACCTCGTTAACAAGCTTTCATTTTCAAAGATATCCCTGATTGCCTTGAAAACGCGTTTATAATATCCGTTGGCATA
Source organism: Candidatus Izemoplasmatales bacterium (assembly GCA_028702245.1). Lineage (GTDB taxonomy): Bacteria > Bacillota_I > Bacilli_A > Izemoplasmatales > Hujiaoplasmataceae > JAAYZB01. The sequence continues at coordinate 4,245 of JAQVPE010000006.1, read as the reverse complement.
CTTGCAGACATCGGGGTCGCAGTCTCTTTCCTTGAGCAGGCAACTATGGTCTTTAGCGGTGATCTCGCATGTTTTGGCGATTAAACCATTTTCCTCCAACAAAGAGATGGTATCGATGGCTATTTGTTTGCCGTCGTTTTTCGCAGTTAGGTAAAACACTTTCTCTTTAGGTGATTTGATCGCCTTCAAAGCCGCAAATAGCGTCGCCGATGTCTTGCCGATGCCGGTCGGGGCCTGAATATAAAGAATGCCTTTGTCAAGAATATTTCGATAGACATGGGCCATCATCTCCCGCTGGTTGAGCCTATAATCAGGAAATGGGAAAGAAAGCCCTTCGATCGATTTTTGTCTCGAAGATTCATGCTCAGCGATTTTATTGACCCATTCGATATATTTGGCAATCGTTTTGTCAAAAAAATTCTCCAATACTTTTTTGGAAAAGTTCTTCTCGTACTGCCATACGTCTTTGGTTTCAACGTCGATATAGGTAAGGACCACCGTTAATCGCGAGAGATTGTTCGTGCAAGCGTATAAGTGGGCGTAGAGTTTGGCTTGAACCAGATGTGCCGGAAAGGTTTTTTCATCAAGAAGTTCGAGATCCATGTGAGTCGATTTAATTTCCTCAAGCATCAGTTCGCCTTCTCGCTGAATGATGCCATCGATCCTTCCTGTTACTTCCAATCTAAAACCGTCGCGTTCTTGGGTCTTGGCGACGTAGACTTCTTTTTGATCAGTTTCCAGGTATTTGTCTTGCCAGTATTTATGAATTGCTTGGCCTTCCTCGGCCCGAAGACTGAGGCTGCTTTCAGAGGCGATATTGCCCGAACCATACAACAGCTCGGCGATTTCCTTAGCACTGACTCTGATATCTTTCATTATCTCACCGTCTCCATTATACACTAATCAGCCAATGTTGAGACAGCGATTATGGCTATAAGACAAACAAAAACCGGCAGAAACCGATCTGCCGGTCTGTTATTCGATTTGTAGTTTGCGCCGGTATCTTCCGTTTATTTTCTCCAAGTAATTTTCCCGGGAGAAGTTGAGTGCATCCTTGACGGATTCGGCGATCGGCCTCGCCCTGAATCCAAGTTGCGACTTGGCTTTGAGGTTGTTAAAAGCACAGTTGGAATTCAATACAACGATTGAATAATGCGTAAACAGCGGTTTTTGCTTGATTGTGATGTAATACAGTTCAGCAAAGTAGCTCATCGCCAAAATGAACCAGTAGGCAAGCTTGGTCTTGATGCGTTTTTTTCCGGTGTAATCGGCGATCAAATCAAGCAGTTCTTTGACGGTTATTTCGTGGCCGGAAAGAATATAGCACTCTCCATTTTTCCCTTTTTCGCCAGCGAGGCGGATGCCTCTTGCGACATCTCTCACATCGACGAAGTTGTAACCGCCCTTCAAATAGGCAGTAAGCCTTCCCGATAGATAATCGATGAACAACTGACTGACGTTAGATAGTTGGTAATCATAAGGTCCGATTACACCCGAGGGATGGACTACGACGATTTCTAACCCTTTGTTTCTTTGGCTGAAAACATAACTCGTAGCGATCGCTTTGGTTTTGGCATAGTGCCCTTTAACAAGGCGGGGATCAAAATCATCGACCTCACACATCGTGCAACCCTTCTTCAGTTCCGGGATCGCATGAACACTTGAAGTGTAGACCAATCTTTTGATGTTGTTTTTTAGGCATGCTTGGACGATGTTCTTAGTGCCCTGAACATTGACTGCATACAGCTGTTTCTTTTTTCCGGAACCAATTTCGACAATTCCCGCTAGATGGAAAACGATGTCGAAACTCTTGAGACATTCATAAAGAAAGTCAGAATCGAGGATATTGCCAACGACGATTTTGGCATAAGGATCAATCATTTTATGATTATCTTTTGGCAGTACTAAAGCAGTTACATCGTGTCCAGCGGCATAGAGGTCTCTTACAAGGACGTTCCCGATATGGCCGGTAGCGCCAGTCACAAAACATTTCATCCGGATCACTTCCTACATACAGTATAAACCATTATATTCAAAAAGTAAACAGAGGTTTACTATTAAAGATTCTGCCGAAATCTAATTTATTATATGGCAAAAAAAAGCCGCTCCCAAGGGGCTGCTGATTCATTTCATCTATAATTCTTGACACTCGAGATTGAAGGCGTCGGCCACACCGCGGCATGTGCACTTGCCCTCATAAGTATTGACTCCGAACTTTAAGGGTTCTGACTCTTTGATTGCCTCTTCAAGACCCATATCGGCAATCATCAGTCCATAGCGGAGCGTCGAGTTGTTGAGGGCGATTGTCGATGTTCTCGGAACCGCTCCCGGCATGTTTGCGACACAGTAATGGACGATCCCGTCGACAACAAAGGTTGGGTCATCATGATAAGTGGCTTTGCTGACTTCGGTTGAGCCCCCTTGATCGATCGCGACATCGACGATGACGCTTCCTGGACGCATATTTTTATAAAATGCCCTTTTGATCAGTTTCGGAGCCTTGGCTCCCGGCAAAAGCACACCGCTGATTACGAGGTCCGCATTGATGCAAGCATCTTCAACATTATGGTTGTTGCTATAAAGGGTTGTGATTTTGCTTCCATAGATGTCATCAAGGTAAGTAAGTTTCTTCATGTTGACATCCAAAACCGTTACATTGGCATTGAGGCCTACGGCCATTTTCAGAGCGTTCTCGCCGACAACGCCGGCGCCGATAATGGCAACGTTGGCTCTTGCGACTCCTGGAACACCGGAAATCAACACGCCCGAACCGCCAAAGGGCTTCTCAAGGTGTTTTGCGCCTTCGATGACGCTTAGTCTTCCGGCGACTTCGCTCATCGGCTTCTAACAAGGAAGCGAGCCATCAGGCAAAACGATGGTCTCGTAAGCAACGCCCTTCACCTTGTTTTTGAGAAGGCTCATCGTCAATTTATCGTCTGCGGCCAAATGGAGATAAGTATAGATGATCAAACCGGGCCTGAAATATTGGTATTCGCTTTCAAGCGGTTCTTTGACCTTGACGATCATCTCGGCTTTTTCCCAGACATTTGCTGCACTTTCAAGGATTGTTGCTCCTTGATCAAGATAGTCTTGATCCGTAAAACCCGAATTCAAACCTGCCTCTTTTTCAATATACACTTCATGCTTGTGATTAACGTATTCCTTGACGCTACTTGGTGTCAAACCGACACGGCTTTCCAATTTTTTGATTTCTTTGACACAACCAATTCTCATATTTTCACCTCGCAAAATCTATTTTATCACATATACAAGCGCTTTCAGCGGTTTTTCTTTTTGTCATTGAATTTTTTTTATTAAGGGGTTGCCCTAGCTTCAGCAACCCCCTTATTAATATCAAATAGATTATCTGGCCGCCAAGAGGAAAATGTTCTTCGCATCTTCCATTGACAGGCGTTTGAAATTGCCGATGGCTTCGCCTCGATTTTGACGTAATTTCTCGACAATTATGTCGATATCTTCTTTCTTAGCCCCCAAATCGGCAAATGTGACCGGTAAACCAAGTCCCTTATAAAACTCCTTAAGCCGCATGATTCCCTTGAGACCGATCTTTCTCGCATCCCCATCGTTTTCGTCAACCCCGAAGACTTTGGTCGCCAGGCGTTTGTAACGATTCGGATCGACATCGATCGTATATTCCATAAATGCCGGAAACACGACCGCCAAGCCGGCCCCGTGAGAAACATCATAGTAGGCTGAGAGTTCATGTTCGAGAAAATGTGAACTCCAATCTTCTTCCCTGCCGACACCGAGGATGCCGTTGTGGGCGATCGTTCCCGACCAGAAGATCGTTGCCATCGCCTCATAGTTTTGCGGATCATCCTTGATGACTCTCGCTGCCTCAATGATCGATTTCAATACTGCTTCGGACATTCTATCGGTGAGAATAACATTCTTGGTTTTTGTCAAGTATCTTTCAAAAATGTGGCTCATCATGTCGGCCACTCCAGCAAATAAATGATATCTCGGCAAGGTGTAGGCTAGTTCAGGATTGATAATCGAAAAAGCGGGTCGATAATAACGGCTGACAAGACCGCGCTTGAACATGCCCCGCTCTTGAGTAATCACCGCACTTTGCGAAGCCTCCGACCCGGCTGCGGGGATCGTCAAAACGACGCCAATGGGCAATGCGTCCTGAATTGTGGCTTTGCCGATATAGAAATCCCAGAAATCACCGGCATACTTGACGCCGGCCGCAATCGCTTTTGCAGAGTCGATTGCCGACCC
>JAQVPE010000148.1 GCA_028702245.1 Candidatus Izemoplasmatales bacterium | reverse complement strand
TGAACCCGGTCGAGGGAACGATCTTGACCGTTTTAAGAAAAGCTTTCAACATCCTTGACCACCACGACAGTTTCAATTCCTATTTCAAGACTTCGCTTCAACAAGCGAAGATCGCGCTTGCTGAAACAACCGAAGAGCTCGAGGTATTGAAACAAAATAAAGTCGTCGATGCCGGAGCCGAAGGCTTCACCGCCTTTCTTGAAGGCATCAATTACTATCTTGACACCGGCGACGCCGAAGTTCCCGTCGCTCAAGCCGAGGTTGAAAGAGATCTTGACGTTCACGATATGGTCGTGACCGAAAGATATTGCACCGAGGCGCTCCTCATCAACGTCAACCGCACCGCCGATGACTTGCGAGCCCTTTTCAATGAAGACGGCTCGAGCTTGATCGTGTCCGGAAAACAAGAAAAGATGCGGATCCATATCCATACCGATCATCCCGATCTGTTTTTCTTGAAACTCCGTAACTACGGCCAAATTCTCGATCAGAAAGTCGACGACATGATCCGCCAACAGCAATCCCTCCTTCCGGATCGTCCAAAAATCGCGCTAGTGACCGACACGATCGCCGACATTCCCGAAGAATATCTTGACAAATACAACATCCACCAACTGCCGATGAGCCTGATGGTCGATGATGTGTCATACATCGATCGCTTCTCGATTTCCACGGACACTTTTTATGAGTTGCTCAAAAAGGCCAAATCGTTTTCCTCGGCGCAACCCGACAAACGCACGATCGAGCGTACGTTTGACTTTCTTTCAGACCATTATGACCAAATATTGGCCATTACCGTTTCGAGCAAGATGAGCGTCACCTACAACGCCTTGATCCAATATCAAAAAACCAATCCCAAGTTGACAGTCTTTGATTCCCGCCAAAATTCGGGAAGCCAAGGACTGATCGTCCTTAACGCAGCCCGGCTGATCGCTTCGGGAGCCGCGATGGCGAAAGTGATTGAAGTCCTTGAAAACGTTGCCCAACGGACCAAAATCTTTGTTTCGGTCAAAACCCTCAAATATATGGTCAAACAAGGACGGGTCTCGAAAGTCACCGGACTCGCAGCCAAGATCATGAACCTCAAACCGGTAATCTCGATCGACGGCGAAGGCAAGGGGATCATCAAGGAGAAGGCTTTGAGCCTTAGGAAAAACCAAAAACAAATCATCAAACTGATCAAAGAGCACCCACTGGAAGAATACGTCGTCGTCCATGCTTTAGATCCAGAACGGGCGCTGAAACTAGCTAATCGCATCGAAGAAGCTACCGGTAAGAAAGCGGCTTATATAACCCAAATCTCACCGATCGTAGCTATGAACGCCGGCATCGGCGCTGTCGCCGCCGCTTGCGTCTATCAAGAGGAGGCATAATCATGGATTGGTGGTATCTCTTAGGCGTCGTAATTCTTCTAATCACTTATTTCACCGTTTTCTTCATCATTGCCCAGATCAAGAAAAACAATTCGCTCGTCGATATCGGCTGGGGTCTCGGCTTTGTTTTTGTTTCCTGGTATAGTCTCATTTACAAACATTTGACTTCTGGACTTGAACCATTTCAGATTGTCGTCACTATTTTGGTTACGCTTTGGGGTTTAAGATTGTTTCTTTATATCGGCATCCGCAACTTCAAAAAACCTGAAGACTATCGCTATCAGGACATGCGCAAGAAGTGGGGCGACAAGAATCCCCATGTCCAGGCTTTCTTCCGCGTCTTCATGTCTCAGGCCGGCTTCATGGCTTTGATCGCCCTGCCGATCCTTGCGGGTTACACCGCAACCGTTGATATCCCCCTTGCTTTTTTGATTATCGGCGGCGTTATATTCCTCACCGGACTTTTCTTTGAAGGCGTCGGCGACTACCAGCTGAGAGAGTTCCTCAAAAAGCCCGATAACAAGGGCAAGATCATGAAACAGGGCTTATGGAGATACACCAGACATCCCAACTATTTTGGCGAGACGTTGATTTGGTGGGGACTATGGCTCATTGTCCTCAGAACCGATTTTGGCGTCTATGCGATTTTGAGCCCTCTGGTGATCACGTATTTGTTGCTCTTTGTCTCGGGGATCCCCCTCCTTGAGAAACGCTATGAAGGCAACGCCGAATTCGAGCAATATAAGAAAGAGACTTCCGTTTTTTTCCCGCTCCCTCCCAAAAAAGTGGATGACAGGCTCTAGAGCCTGTTTTTCTTTGCCAAAACTGTGGTATAATAATAGCCGAATTCGATCATTTCTCGGAAGGGAGAGTCACAATGATTATCAGATTATACCCCTTGTTTGCCCGCAAGATTTGGGGTGGCAACAAACTTAAAGAAATCTATGGCGACCATCTCGGCGAAAGTATCGGCGAATGCTGGGGATTGTCGGCCCACAAGTCGCAAAGCAATCTGATCTCGGGCGGCCCCTATCAGGGAATGACGTTTCGCGAACTCTATTTGAATAATCGCGAGCTTTTCGGCAACTATCCCGCGGCCGAGTTTCCGCTGCTCATGAAACTGATCGATGCCGCAAAGGATCTTAGCATCCAGGTCCATCCTGACGAGCACTATGCCGCCAAAAAGGAGAACCAGCATGGCAAGGATGAATGCTGGTATATCATCGACGCCGCGCCCGACGCCAGGATCATCATCGGCCATAATGCCAAGAGTTCCCTGGAATTTAAAGAATACGTCGGTCGTAACGATTACAGTGGTCTTCTCAAAGTCTATCCGATCAAGAAAGGCGACTATTTCTACATCCCCGCCGGCACCATCCATGCGATTTGTGAAAACACCCTTCTTTTCGAAGTGTCGCAGTCGAGCGATATCACCTACCGGATCTATGACTATGACCGCCTCGAAAACGGTCGTCCGCGCGAGATGCATCTCGACAAGGCTCTCGAAGTCATCGATTACGATAACAAAGAACTAATCCGGAAGCACCAGGATCTCTTCTTCAAGTACCGGATCAAATCGATCGAGCGTTTCAAAAACGTGCAAGCGGATCGCTACGGCGACTATATCCATATTCTTTCAGGCCATGGAGAGATAAATGGTGAAACGCTTAAAACCGGCGATTTTCTGATGGTTTCTTCTTCAAGCGACTACCGGCTTGAAGGCGAATTCACGTATGCGGTTTGCAACTTGCTTTGATAGATGAATGTTAGTTTAAAATATCTGAATTGTCCTTCTCGTCATGCCCCAACAAATCTGGTCGTTTATGCTTGCATTTTTATAAAAAAAAAGATACAATATACAAGTGACTGATTGGAGGATTTAAAATGCGTGTTCAATTCACTTTGAGATGCACCGAGTGCAATGAGGAAAACTATACCTTGACCAAAAACAAAAAAACCCATCCGGACCGCATGGAAGTAAAAAAATACTGTCCGCGTTGTCAGAAGCAAACGCTTCACAAGGAGAAGAAATAACTTCAGCGATGAAGTTTTTTTTCTTATTGCGAACCAAAGACGTCTAACAGGAAGTAATCGATATGCAAATCAAAATCTTTAATGAGAATATCGCCGAACAAAATTCCTATCTGATCATAAAAGGCAAAGAAGCCGTCGTGATCGATCCGGGTTTCAACGGCGAGATGATTGCCGAGTACCTCGATCAGGAACAGATCATTTTAACCGATGTCTTGCTCACGCACGGTCATTTTGACCATATC
>JAQVPE010000147.1 GCA_028702245.1 Candidatus Izemoplasmatales bacterium | reverse complement strand
TTGTCTGACGGTTTCGAAACGTGGTATAATACTATCAAAATGATTTTCTCGGAGGTTAACATGCCTAACACTGATTGGATAAAAACTACGCTTTTTGCCCATCGCGGCTTTCATTCCAAGGATGAATCAATTCCCGAAAACTCGCTTTCCGCTTTTAAGTTGGCCCTTGAAAAAGGCTACGGTATCGAACTCGATATCAACTTGCTACAAGACGGAACTGTTGTCGTCTTTCATGACAAAGATTTAAAACGAATGACCGGTGATCCGCGTTTGTTGAGCGAAATCGGCTTTAACGAAACCAAAAGTTTGTCGCTTCTAAAGTCCAAGGAAAAGATGCCTACTCTCAAGGAGGTACTCGAACTGGTTAACGGAAAAGTCCCGCTACTGATCGAACTCAAACATCATGGTGATTATATACGTCTTTGTGAGAACTTCGTCAATCTGATTGAAAACTATCAAGGGCTTTGGGCAATGCATTCTTTCCATCCCAATATCCTTCGATGGTTCCGGAAAAACCATCCACAAATCATCCGCGGCCAAATTTCCGAGTATTTTCTCGAAGAACACAATATGAAGAAAATAACCAAGTATCTGCTTAAGACACTAAAATTCAATTTTCTGACAAAACCCCATTTCATCAATTACGGTCTCCGTGACCTTCCAAACAAATATTGTGATCGGGAAATGAAAAAGGGACGAGTCGTGATCGGCTATGCCGCCAGATCGCAAGCCGAGTTCGACAAGGTAACCGAAAGATATCACAACGCTGTTTTTGAATATTTTGAACCAAAAAGCAGACCTTAAAATCAGGTCTGCTTTTTTAGTCTAAGTATTGCTAGTCCATATCAACATCAAAGTTTTCAATGGCTGATTTTTTTTGAGGAGCTTGAGCGTCCCCGTGTTTGACCATGAACATCGTGATAAAGGCGAGCGCGACAAATACGGCCGCGTAGGGGAACAGCGCTTTTCTTCCAACTGAATCCATCAACAACCCCGAAAGAATCGGCGTGAGGATTTGCGCTGCCATCGAGAAGGTGTAGTAGTATCCGGTGTATTTCCCGACATTGGCGTTTTTACTAAGTTCGACGACCATCGGATAGGAGTTGACGTTGATGGTTGCCCAACCGATTCCGGTCAATCCGAATATGCCATACATCAGCCATGCGACCTTCGGAGTCAGAAAGACCGCAACTCCGAAACAAATCGTCAAAATCGTGATTCCGATCAAAATCGTTTTCCGTCTGCCAATCTTGGTTGCGAGGATACCAATCGGAATAAACGCGACAAGGGCAGTTCCATAGGCTACCATCAAAGGCAATGTATATCCCATTTCTAGTACTTTGGGTGCGTAATCGGCAAATTTGGTGGTGACCGCATTATAACCAAAGAACCAGAGGAACACCGAACCTAGAATCAAATAAAGCGATATCTTTTTTTCTCTTGAAAGCTCTTCTTTGACATCTTTTGGATCTTCTTCCTCAACGAGACCATATTTTTGTTCTTCCGCTTCTTTTTCTTTAACCAACTTTGGTTCCTTGACCTTCCAGAGAAAGATCCCTAAGAAGACGATCATCAACGCCCCCACAACAACAAAGGCGGGGGTGTAATTGACGTATGAGAGTTTGTCGAGCTTGAAAATCATTAAAAACACCAGTACGACAAGCCCGCCGACCGTCCCCATCAAATTGATGATGGCGTTGGCCTTGCTGCGAAGGGGTTTAATGATTACATCGGGCATCAAAGCAACGGCTGGCGAACGGAAGGTAGCCATCGCAACCAAGGCGATGAACAGAACAACCATGAAGACGACTAACACTCCCGGCGATGACGCAGTCAATTGCCAAGCTCTTTCGCTAAGATAAGTGTAGTAAAAATCTTTCATATCTTTCAGTTCAAACTCGCTGAGTCCGCCTGGGTTTTCGTTCAGCATTGTCTGCATTTTGAGCCGGACATCGGCTTCCCACTCATCGTATTGCTTTTGGGTAATCGAGCCGCTCGCAAGCGCGGCTGTCCTTTCGACAGTCATACCGTCGATCAAACCCTGCCACTCAACGTTAGTTGGCGTTTGGCCTTCGATATTTTCATAATCTTGGACAATCTGCGTTTCGTTCTCGATCTTCAAAGTCTGATAGTTGTCGATGAAAGACATCGAGACAAACGCAAATGCGGCAACGATGGTGCCAATGATGATGAATGGCGTTCTGCGCCCAAGTTTCGCGTTAGCTTTATCGGAAATGTGTCCGAAAAGCGGCAACAAGAATAAAGCGAGAACGTTGTCTAGCGCCAGAACCGCTCCCGACCAAGCCTGGTTCAATCCGAACTTGTCAATCAGGATCTTGGAAATGACGTTGTCGTAGGCCTGCCAGAACATGGAAATCAGGAAAAAGGCGAGACCGACATAAAATACTTTCTTGTAATCGAGTTTCATGCTTCACCTCTTCAATAATGATTTTTATATCGTGATAATTATATCACCATTTATCTCCATAATAAATTCAAATCTTGAAATTGATATCACTAACCGCATATCTTTCTTTTGAAAACCGATCACTTTACTTGGAAACAAGAAAAATCAACGAAAAGTATAAAAAAGCAATTGCATTATCCTACATGTCGAGATATACTGTATATATGCGATATACACAGTTAGGAAGTGTTGAACGATGCCAGCCATCAATGTCAGTAACCTATGCAAGAAGTATCCCAAATTTTACTTGGATCACGTTTCCTTTGCGCTTGATGAAGGATATATTATGGGTTTTATCGGGCGTAACGGTGCGGGAAAGACCACAACCATTAAGGCGATGATCGGTCTCGTACACCATGATGGTGGCGAGGTGAGTTTTGGCGATGTTGATTTCCAAAAAAACGAAAACGCCTGCAAACAGGAAATTGGTTTGGTTTTGGGTGGTGTTGATTTCTACCCCAAAAAAAGACTGAGAACGATCACAAATGTTACAAAACGTTTCTACAGTGATTGGGATGAGGATGTTTATGCGAGTTTGCTGAAACGTTTTGATTTAGATGAAGAAAAACGAATCGATGAACTCTCTGCGGGAATGAAAGTCAAGTACGCACTCGTGCTTGCATTGTCACACCACGCCAAAGTCTTGATTCTTGATGAGCCTACAAGCGGGCTTGATCCGGTTTCGCGGGATGATTTGCTTGATCTGTTTCAGGAAATCATCGAAGAGGGCGAAAGAAGCATTCTTTTTTCAACCCATATTACTGCTGACTTGGAGCGATGTGCAGATTATATCACCTACATCAGAGATGGAAAAATCATATTCTCTGAAGATCGAGAGTCTTTTCTAAATCGCTATCTTGATATCAGCGGAAAAGTTGATCAATTGAGACCGGAGCTGGAATCTCATCTCATCGGCGTCCGCCGCCATCGTTTTGGCTTTGAAGCCTTGATCCCCGCTCATCTCGATCTGGATTTGTCTCAATACACTACCTCTAAGCCTTCTCTTGATTCGATCATGATCCACTTGGAAAGAAGGTGACCAAGATGATTAATCTTCTCTACAAAGACTTCAAATTGGTCTTACATCCGACCAACTACATATTTCTCGCTTTCCCGGCAATGTTGCTCATCCCAAACTATCCCGCATATGTAGCCTATTTTTATCTTTGTCTATCGGTATTCTTCATGTTCCTGCAAGCCCG
>JAQVPE010000146.1 GCA_028702245.1 Candidatus Izemoplasmatales bacterium | reverse complement strand
GGGGTCGACCGGTCCGGGACGATTATCTGTCAAGCAAAAATAATCAAGATCGATTCTGGGAAAAATCAGAATCAAACCAATGTCATCCACATCGAAACCGATATGAAACATCTCTACGACTTCATTACGATCAGGTGTCCCTATGAATAAAGACAAGATCATCATTTGCCGCTGCTCAGATGTCACTCTTGAAGATATCCACAAACTGCTCGAAGAGGGATACACCTCTTTTGAAGATTTGAAACGTCTGCTTCGAATCGGCATGGGACCCTGTCAGGGACAAACCTGTGCCGAACTGGTTCGCAAAGAAATCGCCAATTTTCTTCACCAAAAAGCCGAAACGGTTCCAATCCACAAAACGAGACCCTTGACCATCGGCGTCAAACTGAGAGCAATCGCCGAAGGTGCGAAAGATGAAAACTAATATCGTCATCATTGGCGCTGGCATCAGCGGTGTGAGCATTGCCTATAATCTTGCCAAAATGGGTCAGAAAGGCATCATTGTCATCGACAAGTCCTACATGACATCAGGAGCGACCGGCCGCTGCGGCGCCGGCGTCAGGCAACAATGGGCAACCAAAAGCAACTGTGAGATGGCGAAGAGGTCTATCGAGTTTTTTGAAATTGCCGAAGAGACGCTTCAATACGAGGGCGGCATCGAGTTCAAACAGGAAGGCTATTTGATCCTCGCAACGAACAATGAAGAGGTTGAGCAGTTTAAGAAGAATGTCGAGCTCCAAAACAGTATTGGCATCGCTTCGCGGGCAATCACCGTCGACGAAGCGCTCAAGATTGTTCCACATCTAAACCCGGATTCATTCCTTATGGCAACATTTTGTCCGACAGACGGTCATTTGAACCCGTTTCTGATGACCGATGCCTATTATCAGGCAGCTAAAAGACTTGGCGTCGATTTCCATTTCTTTGAAAATGTCAAAGAAATTGTGTCAGAACATGGTCAAGTTCAAAAAGTCATTACCGATCAAGACACTTATAAAACCAATATCGTCGTCAATGCCGCCGGTGGCTATGCCCGCGAAATCGGCTTGATGGCGGGAGTAGAAATCCCGGTTTATTCCGAGAAGCATGAGATTTTAGTCACCGAACCGATATCCAGGATTCAAGGACCGATGGTCATGTCTTTTTCCAAGAACATCTATTGCCAGCAAGTTCCCCACGGCAGTTTTCTGATCGGTAGAGGCGATCCTACGGTACCGCATGACCATGACATCACTTCAACTTGGCATTTTCTCGATGAGATGGCAAAAACGGTTGCCGATATCTTGCCGAAAATCGGGGAACTGCGCGTTATCAGACAGTGGGCGGGCTCATACAACATGTCACCGGACAAACAGCCGATCATCAGCGATGTGCCAACGCTTGAAGGTTTCTTCCTCGCTTGCGGTTTCAGCGGCCATGGCTTCATGTTCGCGCCGATGACAGGGATACTGCTTTCAGAAATAATCCTTAAAAAACCAACAACGCTTGACGTCGGTGATTATCACCTTCACCGTTTCAAGACGAATACCATTCGCGAAACCGAAAAATCAGTTGTATAAAAAGGAGTGAAACAAATGGCTATTTTTCCTTACCAGACCGAAATGTTGACCGATTTTACGAAACCGGAAAATCGGGAACGCTACCAGCAGGCGCTCGCAGAAGTCGAGGCCACCCTTAACCAGACGCTGCCCCTTGTTATCGGTAACAACCGCGTTTTCACCAAGAACACCTATACTTCGCTCAACCCCTCTGATCACACCCAAGTGATCGCGACCATCTCTCAAGCCGGCATCAAAGAGGCTGACGAAGCGATGGAAGTCGCCCTCGCCACTTTTGAGAGTTGGAAGAAGGTTCCCCCTTGCGTGCGGGCGGATGTTCTGTTCAAAGCCGCCGCCATCCTCAAACGCGAGCGTTTTCTGTTCAACGCGTTAATGACACTTGAAGCTGGCAAACCTTGGATCGAAGCCGATGCCGACACCGCCGAGGCTATCGATTTTCTGGAATACTACGGTAGGGAAATGCTTTCCATATCAAAAGTCGATGACGAAATCCTAAGCCGTAAGGATATCGAGCGTAACGAATACCGGTATATTCCCCTTGGCGTCGGCGCCATCATTGCCCCTTGGAATTTTCCACTTGCGATTTTGACCGGAATGACTTCAGCGGCCATCGTCTGCGGCAATACGGTGATCATGAAGCCGGCGATGACGACGCAAACGATCGCGTATCGTTTTGTCGATCTTCTCCTCCGCGCCGGGTTGCCGGAAGGGGTCGTCAGTTTTCTCCCCGGAAGAGGATCGGAAATCGGCGATTATCTAGTCAAGCATCCAAAAACAAGATTCATCTCCTTCACCGGCAGCAAGGAAGTCGGTATCAATATCTATGAAAACGCCGCTAAAGTCAACAAAGGCCAGATTTGGCTGAAAAGAGTCATCGCCGAAATGGGCGGCAAAGATGCGATTTTGGTCGATGACGGGTATGACCCCGATCAGGCCGCCCAGGCGATCGTCACCTCCGCATTTGGTTTTTCTGGACAAAAGTGCAGTGCTTGTTCAAGAGCGGTCATCCATGAGAATATCTACGATGAAGTCGTCAAAAAGATAATCGAAAAAACCAAGAAGATCAAAGTTGGCGATCCCCGTTTCGACCACATCAACATGGGACCTGTCAATGACGGAAAAGCCTTTGATTCAATCATGAAATACATCGAAATCGGCAAAAATGAAGGCAAACTCGTTTTCGGCGGCACCGGCGAAAAGGACAAAGGCTGGTTCATCAATCCGACGATCATTATTGACGTTGATCCCCTAGCTAGGATCATGCAAGAGGAAATCTTCGGCCCGGTCGTCGCCATCACCAAGGTCAAGAGTTTCGCAGAAGGCCTCGAAGTTGTGAACAACACCGAGTTCGGTTTGACCGGGGCGTGCCTTTCCAACAATAGGCTCCACCTCGAAATGGCAAGGGAGGATTTCCATGTCGGGAATCTTTACTTGAACCGCAAATGCACAGGTGCGATCGTCGGTTATCAGCCCTTCGGCGGCTTCAATTTATCCGGAACCGATTCCAAGGCCGGCGGCCCCGACTATCTGCTTTTGCATCTCCAGGGCAAAAGCATTTCTGAAGCCTTATAGGTCAATCAAAAATATGAAACTTGAAATGTTGCAGGACCTCTATCTTCGCAACAACCTATCAATTCAGGACTATGAGGAAGCTCGAAGCTTCCTCTTCTCCTTTTCCGAATTCCTCAAAAACGAAAGAGGCCTCGATGATATCGATGGCATCCGTGATGACGATTTGGCTCTTTTCGTCAATGAGATGGTCAGAAGGAAGATCAACACGATCGAAAACTTTGTGGTTTTGTTGCGGTATTATAAAGTGACGGGTCAAAATGAACATCTAATCGTTCTTTATAAATATCTGGGTACACTTGATGTCATGGAAAACATCATCGAAAGGCTGACACGGATCCATGGCGATGCCAAGGCGAAAGAAGTCCTTTTCGGCTGGGAGATTCCGCCTCTAGGAACAAGCCCCAAGGCCTTGACGATTGCGCTTGATGAACTGATGAACCGTTTGACATCATATTTCGACGAAAGCAAGATCAAAGCGATTCTTGCAGGAAACAACCACGGCATATCGGAAAAGTCGATCCTACCTGACAAGATAGCCTA
>JAQVPE010000005.1 GCA_028702245.1 Candidatus Izemoplasmatales bacterium | reverse complement strand
GCAGGATTCATATATCTACTTCCACGCCGATAATCCCGAATCGGCGGCTGAGCAGCTGACCGCCTTGGGCTATGAGGCGGAACCGGCTTTCGAACTCTTGAAAGCCAACTTCAGAGCTAATCGTCTAGAGCAAATCGCCGCCAAATTCCGTTTCATCGGCATCGCGCTTCTCGGTTCGATCGTTTATTTGATTCTGACGATGCGTTCCAGCCTTCTAGGAAGAGTCAAAGAAGTGGGAATTTACCGCTCGATCGGCGCGACGAAGAAGGACGTTTACAAGATCTTCTGGTCGGAGATCATCGCCTATACCGCGCTAGGCTCCTTGACCGGCTATACGTTGATGACGATCTTGATCATGCAGTTTTCAAAGTACAATCCACTCGCCGAAGCCGAGTTTTACTTCCCCATTCATTACTTCCTCGCCGGACTTCTGGGCATCTTCGCGCTCAACTCATTGTTTGGGATGATCCCGGTCTTCGGCCTTCTCAGAAAGACCCCTGCCGAGATCAACACCCAATACGACGTCTAGCCCCGATTATCTTGCTTTTGACAAGAAATTATCCTTGACATTGGCAAGTCCAATATTGTATAATATCTCAGCGTGCGCAATGAGCACCAGAGCGTGGGAGGACAGAGAGTCCACTTACCACATCACGAAATTAAGGAGGTGTCTTTCGTGGCTAAAGAAATCAAGACAGTCGTCAAATTGCAGATCCCGGGCGGAAAGGCAACACCAGCACCCCCGATCGGTCCGGCACTCGGACAGGCAAGCGTCAACATCCAGCAGTTTTGCGTCCAGTTCAACGAACGGACCAAAGAACAAGTCGGCAGCGTTATTCCGGTAGTAATAACGGTTTATGATGACAGGAGTTTCACATTCATCACCAAAACTCCGCCGGCTAGCGATTTGTTAAAAAAAGCTTGCAAGATCCAAAAGGGAGCCGGCAATTCAAAGAAAGAAACTGTGGCGACGATCACCAGAGCCCAGCTTCGGGAAATCGCGGCAGTCAAAATGCCTGATCTCAACGCCAACGACGTTGAAGCGGCTTCAAGGATCATTGAAGGATCCGCAAGAAACATGGGAATTGTCGTAGTTGACTGATACCATAATAAGGTACAGAGCTATATATGGGAGGACATTTCCGCTATAACCAGATATAGGAGGAATAGCCAAAATGGCAAAGAAAGGTAAAAAGTATACAGAAGCCTTTTCGAAAATCGAAAAAGGCAAAAAATATTCATTGATCGAAGGCGTTGAACTCGTTAAGAAAATCGCTTTTGAAAAATTCGACGCGACCGTCGAACTCGCGCTTAATTTAAATCTCGACCCCCGCAAAGCCGAACAAAATCTGCGTGGAGCACTGGTTTTGCCCCACGGGACCGGTAAGGAAAAACGGGTACTCGTTTTCGCAAAAGGCGAAAAAGCCAAAGAAGCTAGCGATGCCGGAGCCGATTTTGTCGGCGATGACGACATGATCGCCAAAATCCAGGGTGGCTGGTTTGATTTTGATGTCGTGGTCGCAACCCCCGACATGATGGCGAGCCTTGGTAAGATCGGCCGTCTGCTCGGACCAAAAGGCTTGATGCCGAACCCGAAGACCGGAACGGTGACGATGGATATCCAAAAAGCAGTCACCGAGGCCAAAGGCGGAAAAATCACCTACCGCGTCGACAAAAACGGCAACATCCAGGCCGTTGTCGGCAAAGTCTCTTTCGAGCCCAACAAGTTGGCTGAAAACATCAAGGCCGTCGTTGACGTCATCACCAAAGCCAAACCCTCGACCGTCAAAGGCGTCTACATGAAGAATGTTGCCATCGCTTCAACGATGGGACCCGGAGTCGACCTCGACGTTCAACAAAAGTAAATAAGCAATTCTTTATCAAAGACAGTAGGGGCCTTAAGGCTTAATCATCCTACCGAGACGAAGATCGGCAAACATGCAACTATGTGCCTCTTTTCTCGCGAAAAGGGGCTTTCTTTTTCCAAGACATCCACAAGGAGGTATACCATGTCAAGAGAAACTGTGATCCAAGCGAAACAAGAATCGGTGAATCAGGTTCAAGAAATGATGGCCAAAGCAAAAGCTGTTGTCCTCGCTGAGTACCGCGGGTTGACTGTCGAAAAGACGGAAATGCTCAGACGCCTGCTCAGAAAAGAAGGCTGTGAAATGGTCGTCATCAAGAACAATATCGCTCGCAGAGCCGCTAAAATTGCGGGATACGCCGCGCTCGAAAATGATTTTAATGGGCCAAACGGAGTTGTCTTCGCATATAACGATTCTGTTGCCGGAGCTAAAATTCTTCATGAATTTGCCCGGAAAAATCCGAAACTTGTGATCAAGTCGGGTGTTGTGGACGGGGACTTCTATGAACCTGCCGACATCAGACAAATCGCAACCTTGCCACCAAAAGACACTTTACTCGCAATGCTCGCAACCCAGCTTTACGCACCACTCAGAGATCTGGCAATCGGCCTCGATCTATTGACCCAAAAAGACTAATCAATCATAGGAGGAAACCAAAAAATGGCAAAAATCAATGTTCAGGAATTCATCGAATCTTTGAAAGAAATGACGATCTTGGAAATCAAAGCCCTGATCGACGCAATGAAAGAAGAGTTTGGAATCGATCCATCCGCAGTATCGGCAGCCCCTGCCCAAGCAGCGGTTGAAGAAGAAGACCAAGGCCCGAAAGAATATGACATCATAATCACGAGCCCCGGCCAAAGCAAAGTTGCCGTCATCAAAGTCGTTCGTGAAATTACCGGACTTGGCTTGATCGAAGCGAAGAAACTCGTCGACGAATCACCCAAAGCCATCAAAGAAAAAGTCAAAGAAGACGAAGCTAAGCAAATCGCCCAGAAATTGACTGAAGCTGGCGCCACTGTCGAACTTAAGTAAGCCCCTTTAAACAATAAAACCTGAGGATGTCTCAGGTTTTTGCTGTTTAAGAGGGGGTGAAGCATTTGAACCACTATTATACGCAAACAAACGATCGACTTGAACATGATCTCAGTCAGTTCAAGTGTTTTGTTGCTGGGAGGGAATACACCTTTCAAACCGATAGCGGTGTTTTCTCTAAAAAAGGCTTGGATTTTGGCACCAGACTCTTGCTCGAGGCGATCATCAGTGAAAAGGAAGAGACCGTGCTCGATCTCGGCTGCGGCTATGGTCCGATCGGGATCATCCTTCAAGACCAATGGCAAAAAGACGTCACGATGGTCGATATCAACCGGCGCGCTCTTGAAATAGCAAGAATCAATGCTAAATTGAACAAGGTCAAGGCATCCATTATTGAAAGCGATGGTTTCGCTTCTGTTTCCGGCATATATTCCTTGATTGTGACCAATCCACCGATCCGATCGGGAAAAAAGACCTACTACGGTTGGTTTGATCAAGCGAGGAATCATCTATCTAATGACGGCAAGCTTGTTTTAGTCATGCGAAAGGATCAGGGAGCCAAATCGGCAATCACCTATTTGACCTCGCTTTATGCTTCTGTTACTTTGGTTTCTCGAAAGGCTGGATATTTCATCATATCGTGTCAAAATGCGTTGACGATTTGACAACGTTGTGATATTATATTTAAATGCGATAGAATGCGCATTTTTGCGTTTATTGGTTTCAAAAATTCATTTATCAGTCGTTACTACATCAATATCATGAGGTGATCCTGTGGAATACAAAACCGTCAAATACGGTAAACGCCGGGAAAGAAGAAATTATTCACGTGTCAAATCGAATGTCGAACTCCCCAATTTGATCGAAGTGCAGACTTCTTCCTTCCAGTGGTTCATCGAAACCGGGCTCAAGGAATTGTTTGAAGATCTTTCACCGATCAAAAACTTCACCGAAAACTTGGAACTTTACTTCAATGATTATGAACTTGAACCGGCGAAATACACAGTCCAAGAATGCAAAGAAAAGGACATGACTTACTCAAGACCATTAAAAGTCAAGGTCCAGCTAAGAAGCAAAGAACTTCCGGATAAAGCGACCGGCCAAGTTGTTTCCGATACCATCAAGGAACAGCGGATCTTTATGGGAGACATTCCCATGATGTCACCGGTCGGCAGTTTCATCATCAACGGTTCTGAACGCGTTATCGTATCCCAAATCGTCCGTTCATCCGGCGTCTTCTTCAGCGAAGAAGTCGACAAGAAGACATTACAAAGAAAATACCTCGGACAGGTTATCCCTACCAGGGGAGCCTGGCTCGAATATGAGATTGGTTCCAAAGACCTGCTATACGCAAAGATCGATCGCTCCAAAAAAATCCCGCTTTCAGTGATGATCAGAGCGATCGGCTTGTCAAAAGACGAGCAGATCTACAAATTGTTTGGTGAGCATCATCTTTTGAAGAACACCATCGAAAAAGATGAAATCGACAATTCCGAAGATGCGATGAAAGAAGTCTATGCCAAGATTCGTCAAGGGGAAACCGCGACGATCGAGGGGGCAAGGTCCTTCTTCGTCTCTCGGCTTTTCGACGAGAAACGCTATGATCTGGCCGAGGTCGGCCGCTTCAAGATCAACCAGAAACTCGACTTGACCGCGCGGATCATGAATTTGCTTGACAAAGATATCGAAGTCAAACTTGTCAAAGATCTTGTGGACAACGAGACCGGTGAAGTCTTGTTGCCAAAAGGCCTGAAAATCGACTATGAGACCGTGACCTTCCTCGAAAACAACCGCAAACACTTCACCAGAAGAGTCGTTTTCGACGAGAATCTTGAACTTGAACTCAAGCACCATCTTGAACGGGAAGCCCGGATGGAAGCCGCTCCGGAAAACACCAACGAAGATTTCATCGAAAACGTGATCCGCGATGTCTATATCGAATATCTCGATTTGAATGTCACGATCAATGGCTCCCAGAAAGATGTCAGGGTCATCGGCAACAACTCCTATGAAACCAAGTTGCATATCACGACTTCCGATATCATCGCCAGTATTTCCTACTTTTTGAACCTGTTCGATCAAATCGGCAGTCTTGACGATATCGATCACCTCGGCAATCGCCGGTTGCGCCTGATCGGTGAACTACTCAAGAACCAGTTCCGAATCGGCCTTGCGAAGATGGAGAAAAACGTCAAAGACCGGATGTCGACCAAAGAAGTCAAAGAATTGACGCCGCAAAACCTCGTCAATATCAGACCTTTAACGTCATCGCTTAAAGAATTCTTTGGCAGCAGTCAGCTCTCGCAGTTCATGCAACAGACGAATCCCCTTGACGAGTTGACGCACAAGCGCCGTCTTTCGGCTCTCGGACCCGGAGGTCTAACCCGCGACCGGGCCGGTTTCGAAGTTCGTGACGTCCACCAATCCCACTACGGGCGGATTTGCCCGATCGAAACACCTGAGGGTCAAAACATCGGTTTGATCAACTCTTTGGCGTGCTACGTGCGCGTCAATAAATATGGATTTATGGAAACGCCTTATTTGAAGATCGACAAAGTGTCCCGCAAAGTCACGAATGAAATCGTCTATCTTTCCGCAGATGAAGAACAGAAACATATCATCGTTCAGGCGAACGTCAAACTCAATGATGATATGACGATCAGAGAAGAGCGGGTCGTCGCCAGACATCTTGGCGAAACCAAGATGTATGACCGCGAACGTTGTGACTATATGGACGTCAGCCCGAAACAGATTGTATCGGTCTCGACCGCCTGTATCCCCTTCCTTGAGCATGACGATGCCAACCGCGCCCTAATGGGAGCCAACATGCAGCGTCAAGCAATTCCGTTGTTGAATCCGGAAGCTCCGTTTGTGGGAACCGGTATCGAATTCAAGACCGCCCAGGACTCGGGAGCGGCTGTTGTTGCTGAAAATGATGGCGTCGTTGAATATGTTGACGGCACTAAAATCAAAATCAGACGTCTTGACGGCGAATTTGATACCTATTATCTGCAAAAATTCATGCGTAGCAATCAGGGGACCTGCATCAATCAGGCTCCAATCGTCAATCTTGGCGAAACGATCAAGAAATCAGACATCATCGCCGATGGTCCTTCAATGGACGATGGCGAGCTATCGCTTGGAAGAAACGTTCTCGTCGCCTTCATGACTTGGAACGGCTATAACTATGAGGATGCCGTTATCATGAACGAGCGGCTCGTCAAGGAAGACGTCTATACTTCAATCCATATCGAGAAATACGAACTAGAAGCCCGCGACACCAAACTTGGAAAAGAAGAGATAACGAGAGAAATCCCGAATGTCGGTGAAGAAGGCCGCAAATATCTCGACGCTCAGGGCATCATCATCCCCGGAGCGGAAGTCAAGGAAGGCGATATTCTCGTTGGCAAAGTCACTCCCAAGGGCGTGACCGACCCGACTCCGGAAGACAGACTGCTCCTTGCGATCTTCGGTGAGAAGTCACGCGAAGTCCGCGACACTTCACTGAGGGTACCCCACGGTGGCGGCGGTATCGTCCACAGCGTCAAAGTATTCACAAGAGACCAGGATGAACTGTCTCCCGGCGTCAATACCGTTGTCAGGGTCTATATCGTCCAGAAACGGAAGATTTCCGAAGGCGACAAGATGGCCGGGCGCCACGGCAATAAAGGCGTCATCTCCAAAATACTGCCGTCTGAGGACATGCCTTACCTCGAAGACGGTACGCCGGTCGATATCATGCTCAATCCTCTGGGCGTTCCCTCCCGGATGAACATCGGCCAGGTTCTCGAGATTCATCTCGGCATGGCCGCGAAGAAACTCGGTCTTCATATCGCAACGCCTGTTTTTGACGGCGTCGAGCGTGAAGACCTCGATGAAATCATGAAAGAAGCCGGCATGAGCGCCGACGGCAAATACGTTCTTTATGATGGCCGCACCGGCGAGCGCTTCGACAACAAGGTCGCCGTCGGTATCATGTATATGATCAAACTTGACCATATGGTCGATGACAAACTGCATGCCAGAAGCGTTGGCCCCTATACCCTCGTCACCCAGCAGCCGATGGGCGGAAAAGCTCAAAACGGCGGCCAAAGATTCGGGGAAATGGAAGTTTGGGCTCTTGAAGCCTACGGCGCTGCCTATACCCTTCAAGAAATGCTGACAGTCAAATCCGATGACATCATCGGCAGAAACAAAGTCTTCCGCGCGATCGTGGACGGGCATCCGATCCCCGATCCGAGTCTTCCGGAATCGTTCCGGGTTTTGACGCGCGAACTCAGATCGCTTGGCATCTATGTCGAATTGATCAATCGCGATTCAGGAACCAATGAAGTCAACCGAAGCCTCGTTGACGATGACGTCGAGGACTATATCACAAAATATGGATTTCAATCCTAGGAAAGGGGAGGTTAAGTTATGAGTCAGAAATATTCCTTCTTAAAAATTCGCCTCGCCTCTCCCGAAGAAATCCGCAGCTGGTCATACGGCGAAGTCAAGAAACACGAAACGATCAACTACCGCACGCTCAAACCCGAAAAAGACGGTTTGTTCTGCGAAGTCATCTTTGGACCGACCAAGGACTATCAATGCGCTTGTTCCAACAAATCAAAACGCAGCACTCATCCCGGGAAAAAATGCCCAGTCTGCGGTGTCGAGTACACCGAAAACAAAGTGCGTCGCGAAAGAATGGGACATATCGAATTGGCCGCTCCGGTCGTCCATACCTGGTATCTCCGCAATACGCCTTCGAGGCTTGCGACCTTGCTCGATCTCAAAAGCAAAGACCTTGAGGAAGTCGTCTATCTTGCTTCCTATATCGTTGTCGACAGTGGCGATACCGATCTAGAGTTCAAACAAATTCTCTCAGAGGCCGATTACACTCACTATTATTTCGAATATGGCAACCGCTTCCGGGCTTTGACCGGAGCCGAAGCTGTCAAACATCTTTTGAAGAAACTCGATCTCGAGAAAGAGACACTCAACCTCAGGATCGAACTCAAAACCGCATCCAAACAAAGACGCGACAAGATCATCAAAAGGCTCAACGTTGTCGAAGCATTCAAAAACAGCGACAACAAACCCGAATGGATGGTTCTTGATGTCCTGCCGGTCATTCCTCCGGATTTGCGGCCGATGGTCCAACTTGACGGCGGTCGTTTCGCAACGACCGATCTCAATGATCTCTATCGCCGGATCCTAAACCGAAACAACCGTCTCAAAAGACAATACGAACAAGGCGCACCGCATTTGATCACCAAGAATGAGAAACGGATGCTCCAAGAAGCTGTTGACGCCTTGATCGACAATTCCAAACGCGGCCGCAAAGTCGTTGTCGAAAGAAATCGCGCCTTGAAGTCGCTTTCAGATATGCTACGGGGAAAACAAGGACGTTTTCGGCAAAACCTGCTTGGCAAACGCGTCGACTACTCCGGACGTTCGGTTATCGTCGTCGGTCCCGACCTCGAGATGTACCAATGCGGATTGCCCAAGGAAATGGCAATCATCCTTTTCAAACCTTTTGTCATTCGAGAATTGATCAACCGTTCGATCACCACCAACATCAAAACCGCAAAAAGACTGATCGAAACCCTTGACCCACGGATATGGCCGGTCCTCGAAGACGTCATCAGAGAACATCCGGTGCTCTTGAACCGGGCGCCGACTCTCCATCGCCTCGGTATCCAAGCGTTTGAGCCGAAGCTCGTCGAAGGCAAGGCTATCCGCTTGCATCCGCTCGTTACGACGGCATTCAACGCCGACTTTGACGGCGACCAGATGGCTGTGCATGTGCCGCTTTCCGAAGAGGCCCAGGCTGAAGCCAGGGTTTTGATGCTCGCTTCAAACAATATCTTAAACCCTAAAGACGGGAAACCGGTCGTAACCCCATCACAAGACATGGTTCTTGGCAACTATTACCTGACCATGGAAAAACTAAGTGATGTCGGTGAGGGCTCTGTTTTCAAAGACTATGATGAAGTCATCATGGCTTACGAGAACAAACTCCTGACGCTTCATTCGCGGATTGCCCTTAGGGCTTCCTCGGTCGGCAGACCGCTTGATCCAAAGTATAACGATCATTTCTTGATCACTACTCCGGGAAAACTGATCTTCAACACGATCCTTCCGGAAACCTTTCCTTATATCAATGAGCCTTCAAAGGAAAACCTTGAAGAAGCGACTCCTGATACCTACTTCATCGCTCCCGGGGAAAATGTTCCTGAAATTATCAAGAGCAAGAAACTAGTCTCGCCGTTCAAGAAGAAGTTCCTGAGCATGATCATCGCCCAGATCTTTGCGAAGTACAAGATCAACGAGACCTCAAAGATGCTCGACAAAATGAAAAACATCGGCTTCAAGTATTCGACCGTCGCCGGTATCACGGTAGCTGCCAGCGATGTCATGGTCTATTCCAAGAAACAAGATGTTCTTGACCATCATGACAAGGCCGTCGATGAAATCACCGACATGTACGATATGGGGCTTCTGACCGATTCAGAGCGTTCAAAACTGGTTATCCGGGAATGGGCGAACGCCAAAGACGAGATTCAAAAAGGTCTGATCGATGAACTCGACGATGAAAATCATATCTTCATGATGTCAGATTCCGGCGCCCGTGGTAATGCCTCGAACTTTACTCAGCTAGCCGGTATGCGCGGACTTATGGCCAACCCATCGGGCGGCATCATCGAACTTCCCATCAGAGCTTCCTTCCGTGAAGGACTGACCATGAGCGAATTCTTCAACTCGACCCATGGCGCCAGAAAAGGTTCAACCGACACCGCCCTCAAAACAGCGGAATCCGGCTATCTTACCAGAAGATTGGTCGATGTCAGCCAAGACGTTGTCATCACCGAAGAAGACTGCGGGACCGACAAAGGCGTTAGAGTCAAGTCGATCCTTGACCGCGACGGCAAGCCGATCGAAACGCTCCAAGAGCGGATTCAAGGTCGTTATGCCTCCGCTGACTACATCCATCCATTCACCGGCGAAATACTGGTGAAAAAAGACAAATACATCTCAGAAGACATCGCCAAGGCGATTATCGCCTCGGCCCAGAATCCCAAGGATTCAAGCGACATCCGCGATATCTCCGTTCCGATTAGAACCGCATTAACATGCACGGCCAAGGTCGGAATCTGTCGCAAATGCTATGGTCAAAACCTCGCGACCGGCGAACGCGCCGAAGTCGGGGAGTCCGTAGGTACGATTGCCGCTCAGTCGATCGGCGAACCGGGCACCCAGCTGACGATGAGAACCTTCCACACCGGCGGTGTGGCCGGAGAAGACATCACTCAGGGTCTGCCGAGGGTTCAGGAACTTTTTGAGGCCCGCAAATCCAAACTGAAAGCGATCATCTCCGAAATCAACGGCGAAGTCGATGAAGTGACTCCGATCGAGGAACGCTATCTGATCGTCATCAAAAACGAGATCGAGACCAAGCGCTATGAAACCAACAGCAATGTCCAATCGCTTGTCAGTAAAGGCGATAAGGTAACAGCGGGCATGCAACTGACGGAAGGCGCGATCGATCCCAAGGAATTGCTGAGGGTCGCCGACATGTCCATGGTCCAGCAGTATATCCTGAAAGAAGTTCAGAAAGTATACCGCTCCCAGGCTGTTGAGATTTCCGACAAACACATCGAGATCATCATCAGACAGATGACAAGACGCGTCAACGTTGTGCTCGAGGGCGACACCGATCTCTTACCCGGATCCCAGATTTCGCTCAACGAGTTCATCGAGGCCAACAAGAAAGTCTTCCAAGAAGGCAAACGCCCAGCGATTGCCAAACCGGTGCTTCTTGGAATCACCAAAGCATCGCTCCGTTCGGAATCATTCCTCTCGGCCGCTTCATTCCAAGAAACAACGAGAGTCCTTACCGATGCGGCGATCAGAGGCAAAAGCGACCTTTTGCTCGGTCTCAAGGAGAACGTCATCATCGGCGGTTTGATTCCTGCCGGTACCGGCATTCTAAGGCACAAATCCTTTGAATACGAAGCTCCTGAGGAAGAAGAAGATCCGTACGCTGATTTTGAAGAGTAGGCTTTTCCAAACTAAGGAAATCTTGCTATTTTGTGATCAACCAATAAACGGCATTACCAACAACATCTTGGTAGTGCCGTTTTTACGTATCCGCTGTATTTTTAATGTATGGGTCCGTTGACAAGGTTCAATGCATATGATATAAATGGACTATAAATAGATTTTGTGCGAAGTCAGTATATTAATATATCAACAAAATTGAATTGATTATTTGAAGGCAATATTGACCAATTGCATACAAGTGGATAATTAGGGATCTGTCAATGATGATATGCCTTCGAGGTATATTGTTTTTATTTTCTGGAACGGGTTTGTCGTGAGATAACTATCTATGGATTCTTAACAAGTGGTTAACATGCTTGAAACAAATCCATAGTACTTTATTCGATGATAAAATATTAAATATATAAGAAACAAATGCTAAAGAAAGGATAATCAAACCAGCTCATTTTAAGCGATTTGGTTATACAAGGCATTTATGAAGAAAGTACTATTCCTGTTTCTGCTAGTGTTTGCTTGTCTATTTGTTACTACGGTAAAAGCGTCTCCTATGCCCGAGTATGATGTATTATCGCCCAAACACTCAGCGGCCAAAACTTTGATTGATGAGAAAGGCAATCTAAGATCATACCTGTATGAAGAGGATGTCTTCTTTATGAATGAAGAAGGGGAGTATGAAGAAATCGATAACTCTCTAAAAAGCACCTTGTTTTCGGGTTATCATACGACACAGCATAGCGACTACATAGTCAAATTACCACGCAGCATAAACGAAAAAATGAGTGTTCAGTTTCCTTCATGAACTCATCATTTAGCATTACGTACTTGGATATTTCCCGTTCAAAAGGCGAAATAACCAACAGCGTTGGCCCAAAATTCGCCGAAAACACCGCAAGCAGAATTCACTACAAGGATATATTTGATGATACTGATTTGGTATTTGATATCCGATCCAGTCAATTGAAGGAAACATTAGTTCTTAAATCACACCAAGATGGGTTTAGTATTAAGTATCTTCTCAAACTGGATAATTTGGAGTTGACCGAAAAAGAGGACGGTTTGTTCCAACTTGAGAATGAAGACGGTGATTGTGTGTTTGAGATTGAACCATTCTATATGTATGATCAACAAGGGCTGTACTCGTACGAAATCGCCGTTCTGTATCAGGAAGTGTCAGATAATGAATACCTTTTCACCATCACACCGAGCGCTTCTTGGCTGAGGAATGAGAATATCATGTATCCAGTTGAAATCGATCCCACCGTGACATATACTATGAACAGTTCTAGTAACTTTATTCAGGACAAATATTGCATGGTTGGCTCAGATTATTGTGTTGATAACAGCAGGTTGAATGTTATGTACGATGAAACAATGATCATTGATGATGACTATGACTATACCTTGATGTTCTCGGTGCTTAATCTCAACACGTACAACATTTATGATTATGTGTATGACGAACTTGATAGTTACCCGGGATATACTATTGATTCGATAAAGGTTTATATTACCAGGCGGAGCACAAGTATGTACTCCAGCAGTGTTTTTGTTCAAGAGATATCTAACACACCAGGGTCATACACTTCTTTGAATGGAAATTCAAATTACGTAGTTTCCTACCAAACATCAGTTGCTGTCGGTTCCACAATTTCCTTTGATATTACAGGAGAAGTATACAAAAAAAAGAAAGCTGAAATAGTTAGCCTTCGATATCGTTTATATCCAAAATACGTACCGACCAGAAACAACGTGTCGTTCTATTCGTCGGAAAGTTCTTCATCTCCAATTCTTGAGGTTACCTACGGCAACTGGTATACCCCAGAAACAAGCACAAACATGAACTGTTACGGGTTTGCTTTAGGAATAGATCAAGCTCCAAATCCTAATGGAATCGGAAGCCCCTACAATAATGTCACCGCAATACTCAGCAATGTTATAGTTGATCTGAACAATCGGGGAATAGATTATCGAGTGCTTGATGCATTCAACTCCACGATATATTCTAACGAGTATAGAATAGGAATGCGAGTATTATATGATCCTCGTGATGGCAATCCATATTCCTATCACTTTATTAGGCAGTTGCCAAATGGATTTTGGGCTCAGAAACTACCTTCAAAAGATTCATGGGTATTATGTGCAGGGTCTGTTGATCCACTAGATACGATTTGGCTTCTAAGAGACTATCCCGGGATTCCAATTTATGACGCTTGTATTGGTGACGCTATCTATCTTGCCATTCAAATTGACGATTAGGGAGAGTGATGTTATGAAGACAATCAACAGAGTATTGACATTCTTCTCAGTAATGCTTCTTTTGCTCGTCTCTTTTGGCTGCAGGAAAGTTGAATTACCCACCGAAGGTCTCGTGTATGAGTTGCTTGAAGATGGAACAGGATACGCTGTCGTTGATTACACGGGAGAATCTCTTGATGTTGTGGTGCCTTCTTCCTATCTGGGATTGCCTGTGACAACAATAACATCCTCTGCATTTCTCAACAAGAATACGGACATTGTCTCTTTATTGCTTCCAGATACGATGACCTCTATTGAAAAGGACGCAATTGGCTGTCTTGTAAATCTGAAGGAATTCAGAGTGCCCAAGGAGATCGAAGACATCGGGTCTGCTCTAACATGGATACTTTCGAGCGTTGACATCAAGATTCCCAGAGATCACAAGTATTTGAAAGCAACGACAATCGGATTTCATAAAGCGGTGACATCGAAAGACAAGACAAAACTCGTTTGGGTTGCTAATCCCAAGAAAGAAGGAAAGACCATCAGAATACCAGCCTCAATCAAAATCATTGGGGCATATGCAATGGCAGGAACTAATTTTGGTGAAATTATCCTTCCCGATTCAGTCGAAGAAATTCATAGTTGCGCCTTTTATGGCACAAAAAACACATCCATCAATATTCCCGAGACCATAAAAATGATCGACGGCGGAGCGTTTAGTTGTTCCGGTCTCGAGGGGGAATTGGTCTTGCCGGAAGGGTTGATATCACTGGGAAGATCCGTATTTTCCAACAGTCGACTTACCTCAATTTCATTCCCTTCAACGCTGCAATCTCTTGATTACGATATCTTTGGCAACACGACGCCACATGAATTGCAGAGGAATTTTGTTTCACGAGTTGAGTACAAGACGAAGGACTTTGACATGTCTCTATTCCAAGATTACAGTGAGTATTTCACATATTTCATTATCTGGAACTATCTATATTATCCATATACAAATGATGCTTCAACACCTTTTGAAGTTGAGATTGTGTTTTCGATAAACGAGGATGATAATCATCTAATGGAAGAAGCATTTTGGCTAGGATATGACAACATCAGAGAAGACATGGACTGGTCTGTGTATTCAAAACTCGACTATTATAGTTTCTCTACCACGGCCAATTCTAATGAATGATCCAATCATCATACACACGGCCCGATGAAGACGATGCTTGTTTCGCTACCGGAAATATATCCGATGAATCATCATCCACGCATTTTGATTGTTTATGTAACTCTTTGATGTTCATCGTTGTTTGAATTTCCTACGGAATATTGTTCGTTAAGAGGTTATTCTATAACCTCTTTTTTTGGCGGGTAATATATATTTCATTTGCGATCAAAAATCGTTGACACCACACTATCGTTATGATAAAATGATAAGGCCGTGAGAAAACGCGGGCAGATAAACGGGTCTTTGAAAACTGAACAGATAGACGATATGCAAAACAAAAAGGATAACATACAAAATAAGAGCTAACAAACAATTCATAAATGAATGGAGAGTTTGATC
>JAQVPE010000145.1 GCA_028702245.1 Candidatus Izemoplasmatales bacterium | reverse complement strand
CTCTTCGTCCTTGGTGTCCAAGGTGATCGGGAACGCCTCGATTCCGGAAAACTTGTAAAGCAAAGCGGCTTTTCCTTCCATGACCGGGATCGCCGCATAAGGACCGATGTTGCCAAGGCCGAGGACAGCGCTACCGTCGCTGACGATCGCAACCACTCTCGACTTCAAAGTATAGTCAAATGCCAAATCGCTTGATTTGGCGATTTCCAAACAGGCTTCCGCAACTCCCGGAGTGTATGCCAAAAGCAAATCCTGATTCGTCTCAAGCGAAGAGCAAGGAATAACAGAAAGCTTGCCCGGGCAACGTTTGTGGTACTTTAGGGCTGCCGATAATTTGTCGTCCATCAGATCACCAAAGCCTTTCTCATACCGTTATTATATCACGAACAAACAGCACAATTGCGGTAAAAATCAGCCTTTTTTGTTTTGCCCTTTTCACGGCGTTATTTTTCTTGCATTTTCAAATGATGTTTGATATAATACGCTTGCTGAAAACTTACTATGATCACCAAAATCATGGCAGAAGGAGAAAACAACGATGAAAAAGGATGTCCACCCGAAATATTATAAGGTAACTGTCACCTGCAGTACCTGCGGAAATACGTTCGAAACCGGTTCGACTTCCAAAGAAATCAAGGTTGACACCTGCGCGAATTGCCATCCGTTCTATACCGGAAAGCAAAAGTTTATCGCCGCAGCCGGAAGGATCGACAAATTCAACAAGCGTTACAACATCAAAGAAAACGAGCAAAAGTAAAACGAAAAGAGCCATCTTGTATGGCTTTTTTTATTGCTGTTTTGTATAATGTCTTTAGAATATAAAGGGGGTATCGACTATGTATCTCAATCAAAGGGAAGGCTGGATCGAAGTCATCACCGGACCGATGTTCGCCGGAAAGACCGAAGAGTTGATCCGCAGGGTCAAAAGACTCGAATACGCAAGACAGAATATCATTGTCTTCAAACCGCAGATCGACAGCCGCTATGCATCTGATGAAGTGGTATCCCATAACAATAACCGGACAAAGTCGATCAATATCGTAAAGGCGAGAGAGATCATGAAATACGTGAACGCGGAAACCGATGTCGTCGCCATCGACGAAATCCAGTTTTTAGATGAGGAAGCCGTCGAGATCTGCGAGTATTTGGCTGACCACGGTATCAGGGTGATCGTCTCCGGACTTGACCGCAACTTCCGCGGCGAGGTCTTCAGTTTCATGCCCAAACTGCTCGCGTTAGCCGAATACGTCACCAAGCTCTCCGCCATCTGCGTCAAGTGTCATACACCGGCAACCAGGACCCAGAGGATCATCAACGGCAAGCCGGCCGCCTATGACGACCCGATTATCCTCGTCGGCGCTCAAGATTCATATGAGGCAAGATGCCGTCACTGCCATGAAGTTCCGGGAAAGCCAAAGAAATATGACCTCCTCGATCAATAAAGACCAAGACCAAAGGCTGATGAAGGCCGCGCTCCTCGAGGCGAGGAAGGCCGGCGCCAAAGGCGAAGTTCCGATTGGCGCCGTCATCGTCAAAGACGGAAAAATCATCGCCAGAGGCCATAATGAGCGCGAACAAAAACAAAGCGTGCTCGCTCACGCCGAGCTTGTCGCAATCAAAAAGGCGGAAAAGAAACTCGGGACCTGGCGCCTTGAAGATTGCACTTTGTATGTCACGATCGAACCTTGTCCGATGTGTGCCGGAGCCATCATCCAATCGCGGATCGCCCGAGTCGTCTACGGAGCGAAAGAACCCAAATTTGGAGCGCACACATCGATCATCAATGTTTTTGACCAGGCTTTCAACCACCAAGTCGAGGTCAAGGCGGGAGTTTGCGAACAAGAGACAAGCAAACTCATGAAGTCTTTTTTTCGCGCCCTTCGGGATTGATTACGCTTTTATCTTAATAAGCATTATGTTATAATACAGGTGGAATCTCTTATGAGGCATCCTCACCCAATAGGTATCCACGAATTAGGTCAGGTCTTGACGGAAGCAGCCTTAAGTAAGGTATCTATGTGGGCGGGGATGCCTTGTGGGAGATTCTTTTGGAAACGGAGGATTGGATCTTGGCTCTTGTATTCATGGATCTCGACGGCACCCTGCTTGATGGCGGCATCATCGTCAAAGGCGTTACTCAAGCAATCGCCAAACTGAAAGCAAACAAACATTTGCCGGTCATCGCGACCGGCAGAATACCATTATTCCTTTATAACTATCCCGAAACACTCGGGATCGATACCATAGTTGCCGCCAACGGCAATTTCATTACCCACCGCGGCCAGATCATCCGGGAGAAATACGTTCCCAAAGAAATCGCCGATTGCTTGCTCGAATTATCTGATCAATACGGTTTTGATATCGTTGTTGAAAAAAGGGATAGTTACGCAGCTTATCGCAAGAACACCGGACTCGTGGATGGCTTTGCGGACACTTACAATATCATCAGACCAGAGATTGACACCATTCTTGAGAAGCGTGATGATATTCTCGCCTTTGTCATCTTTGACGACGAAAGCGTCGAACTTATCAAAAATAAGATTCCCGAACTCGAGTTCAGCCGCTCCAATCGTTTTGGGTACGATGTCAACCTCAAACACAGTTTGAAAGCTGACGGCGTCAAGTTTCTCGCAGAGTATCTCGCATACCCTCAAACCGAGGTCTATGCAATCGGCGACGGCTACAACGATATCGGCATGTTAAAAAGTGTCTATAACAGCATCGCTATGGGCAACGCCTTTGACGAAGTCAAGGCGGTTGCCAAATATGTGACGACGAGCGTCAGCGACAACGGCGTCCAAAACGCTCTCAAACATTTTCAACTGATCTAACGCAAGGAATGTGATAAATGATGTATGATGCGATCGTCATCGGCGGTGGCCATGCCGGCTGTGAAGCCGCCTTGGCGCTTGCCCGACTCAACCAGAAAACCCTTCTTGTCACCGGCAATCTGAGCATGGTTGCCTCAATGCCCTGCAATCCTTCGATCGGCGGTCCCGCCAAAGGGACCCTAGTCCGAGAGATCGACGCCTTAGGCGGCGAAATGGGCCGCAATGCGGATAAAACCTGCTTGCAGATGAAGATGCTGAATAAATCCAAAGGGCCTGCCGTTTGGGCGCTTCGCGTCCAATCGGACAAGTTTATTTACCCAAGAAGAATGTTGAAGACTCTTGAAAAACAAAGAAATCTGGATTTGAAAGAAGCCTACGTCAAGGAATTGCTTATCGAAAATAAAACCGTCAAAGGTGTTGTTTTAGAAGATAAATCCACATACCATTCCATAACCGTCATCATTACCACCGGCACCTTCATGGAAGGTGCGGTTTTGATAGGCGATACCAAAACTCCGTCCGGTCCCGACCAGGAACCGCCCTCGATTGGCCTCAGCGCCAATCTACGGGAAAACGGCATCACGACTTTTCGTCTAAAAACGGGAACGCCGCAAAGGATCAAACGTGATTCGGTCGATTTTTCAAAGATGGAAGAAAGCCCCGGAGATGGTTTCATTTATAACTTCAGCCACGAGAAGGAACATCTTCGCGTCCTCGATCATGAGTGGCCTTGCTATTTGATCCACACCAACCAAAACACTCACAAAATCATCCTTGATAACCTCAACCGCTCGGCGATGTACAGCGGTCTTGTCGAAGGTGTCGGTCCCCGCTATTGTCCCTCGATCGAGGAT
>JAQVPE010000144.1 GCA_028702245.1 Candidatus Izemoplasmatales bacterium | reverse complement strand
GAGCGTTCTTGAAGGAATCGAAAAGAAATATTTAAAAGAGGCAAACGGCAAGCTCTATCTTGGCGGCACCTGCCAGGTGGCGGGACTTGACAATGAGCGCCGGAACGGTTCCGATCGCTACTACTTGTCCGAGAAAGTGGTCACCAACGAAATCAAAGGCCTGGCTCCATATTTCTTTGCTTTGACCGAACGAATGCAGATTAAATAGATTTTTTAGTCAACGGGAGATCTGAATGCAGCCTTATGCCCTTAGCCAAAGGGAAAGTGAAAGAAGAAACAAGATCCTTGGGGGAAATCTCTGGAAAGTGATTCCCCTTTTGACTTTGCCACTGGCAGTTTATGCTTTATTCAACTACCTTTACGGCTTTTTCGATCTGATCGTCGTCTCTTTCATCGGCAAGAACGAAGTGGCTTCGATCGTCTTCATCGACGAGATCAAAAACGCAATTGCCGCCTTTGGCGTCGGCATCGCCGCCGGCGGCACCGTTTTGGTCGCCAGAAGCTATGGCGCCGGTAACTTTGACGATGCGCGCCGAAACGCTTCCGCGTCGTTTGCGATCGCCATCTTGGTCGCGGTAATCGTCGTTTTAGTCGTCCTGGCCTTTGGCGAGGGCATCCTCAGGCTTCTGAATGCGCCGCCCGAGATCATCGAGGTTGGCCTTGGCTACTTCAACATCCAAATCATCACGACGGCGATCATGGCCATCAACAGCGTCTTCATCGGCCTTGAAAAGGCCAAAGGCAACACTTCCTTGATTCTTTGGCTCAATATCGTGGCGATGATCGTCAAACTGGCTCTGACCGCAACCTTTGTCTTCGGCCTTGGAAAAGGCACCGAATATGTCGCGCTTGCGACTCTGATTGCCCAAAGTTCTTTGATGGTTGTCGGGCTCATCATTCTCTTCAACAAAAACAACTCCTTAAGGCTTTCCCTCAAGCTGATGATTCCCAAGAAAACCTGGTTCTTGCCGATCTTATCGCTGTCTATTCCGGTTTTTGCCGGCAAGTTTTTGTTTTCGATGGGGAAAGTCCTCGTCAACAGCATGGCCGCCTTCTACGGACCACTAGCCGTCGCCGCTTTTGGGATTACGATGAAGATATCCTCATCGGTCGGAACATTGGGACAAGTCTTCGAGGATTCTGAGATTGGCATCATTGGCCAGAATCTGGGCAACAGAAACCTAAAAAGAGCGCGTGATACTTATCTGATCAGTCAACTATATTCGCTTTCGATCTCCATTTTGGGAATCATCCTCGTCAGTTCTTTTTTCGATCGGATCGTTCCTTTGTTTACCGATACTAACGACACCCTCTACCAAGCGATGCTCACCGATATCTTTCGTCTAGAACGGTTCTCGATGATCACTTCCTCGACGATCGCCGTCATCACCGGGATGTTCATCGGATTCAAACGGACCAATGTAGCATTCTTCTTGAACATCATCAGACTGTTTATATTCAGGCTTCCGAGTTTGCTCATCATGATCAACGCCGACATCGGCTATGTGGCTCTCGGCTATACGATGCTCATAAGCAACACCATGACCGCGATCGTCGCGGTAGTGTTTTTGATCATCTTTTTGAAACGCCTCAAACTGTACGGCTATATGGACCTAAGATATCTTGGCTGAGACAGGCAACGCCAATATTATATTGATATAATCAAAAAAACAGCATTTAGATAAATGTAAGCCCTTGACTTTGGCTAATTTGCGTGATAAAATTGATTTGATAATAAACACTGTCTATATATACGAACGTCTTCATTCTGTAACGATGTCTTACCTATCCCCTTGCCCTTTTGGCTTCAGCGAGGATTGCCACTTAAAGACAGCAATGAAGAAACGGATCAGTTTTCATTTAATGACTGATGATTAAATTATATCATATGATATAAACAGTGTCCGACATAATAAACACATGATCTCTTTTTCTCAACTACAACCAGCTTGATACCGCGGGGGAAAAAATGAAACCATTCATTCACGATGATTTTCTGTTGCATAGCGAGGTAGCCAAATACCTTTATCATAATCATGCGAAAAAGATGCCGATCATCGATTTTCATTGTCATCTCGATCCCAAAGAAATCTATGAGGATCACCAGTCTAGAAACATTGTTGAGGTTTGGCTTTCGGGAGATCATTATAAATGGCGGCTGATGCGCGCCAACGGTGTCGACGAGTCTTATATCACCGGTCAAAAACCCTACCGGGAGAAATTCAAAAAATGGGCAGAAGTGGTTGAGCTTTTGCTCGGGAACCCACTTTATCACTGGACGCATCTCGAATTGAAGCGGTTTTTTGATATTGATGCCTTACTGGGACCGGAAACGGCAATGGACATCTATCAAGAAGTCAATCAGAAACTTGCACTTTTATCGCCGAGAAAACTGATCGAGATGTCAAACGTCGAGTCGATCTGCACCACCGACGATCCGATTGACGATCTCAAATGGCACGAACTGATCTCCGCCGACAAAACGATGAAGACCAAAGTCTTGCCCGCTTTTCGCCCCGACAAAGGCTTGAATATCGAACTTCCGACTTTTGTCGGCTGGACCGATTTGCTTTCAAAGGTTGTCGGTTATGAAATCAAAGACTTGGACACATTCAAGCGGGCGCTTTCAGAGCGGATCGAGTATTTTCATGAACATGGTTGCAAGCTCTCGGATCATGCGCTCGACTTCGTGAATTACGAATTGACGACCGAAGAAGAAGTCGCGTTGATCTTTGAAAGAGCGCTCCGCAAGGAAGCGCTCAGCCGTTCGGAAATCCGCAAATTCAAAGGACACCTGCTCGTTTATCTCGGCAGACTCTACCACAAATACGGCTGGGTCCAGCAATATCATATCGGCGCTCTCAGAAATGTCTCATCGCGGATGTTTGGCGTTCTTGGAGCCGATACCGGCTATGACTCGATTAACGACAGCCAGATCGCCTTGCCGCTGTCGCAACTATTGAACACGCTCGATAGCACCCATGAACTGCCGAAGACGATTTTATACACCCTCAACCCGAGCGATTACGAGGTCGCCGTCACGATGATGCAGGCTTTCCAGGGCGATCAGATCCCGGGTAAGATCCAGTTCGGCGCTCCGTGGTGGTTCCTTGACAACATCGACGGCACGTTCAAACAAATAAAAGCGCTCGGCAACAATGCGTTGCTCGCGCGCTTTGTGGGAATGCTTACTGATTCGAGAAGTTTTCTATCCTATCCCCGCCACGAGTACTTCCGAAGGATCCTTTGCGACTATGTCGGCAGCGAAGTGGAACAAGGACACTTCCCCGAAAACCTGCCCTTGCTTGGAAAGATGGTCGAGGATATCTCCTACTATAACGCCAAGAACTACTTCAATTTCTAATCGAGAAGCGCACAATCGAAATGCGCCTTGAATAGCTTCCTGATTTCACTGATTCTCTCCTCCTTCAGGCCGTGGGACATGGACGTTTCTACATATGGTTTTTCAAAGAAACGGTAGATAGTCTTGTTCCAATCGTGGAAACGGTCCTTGTGGTAAGCGCCTTCGAAGCGGCAATTCCAGAAGCACGTAAATCCATGTTCCCGCCACGGTCTGGCGAGATAGACGTTATCTGAATCGGATATGTTTTTAAAAAGGCAATTGTAAAAAACGAATCCAACCGGATTTTCCCTGTAGGTCGAGGGTGCCGCGACATACCCTGGCA
>JAQVPE010000004.1 GCA_028702245.1 Candidatus Izemoplasmatales bacterium | reverse complement strand
CAACAGCCGTGTTTTGGCGGAGCGTGTGCTCACTTTTCCGCGAAAAACATTTATTAGCGGTATCGACAAAAGGACAACAAAAAGCAGTGGTAACAAAAAATCGATTGTCTCTAACATATATATTCCTCCTTGAATTAAATATCAATCAACTAAACGTTCGAAAAGCAATTCCGTTTCCCTCGTAGTAACGAGAGAACATTTCGTAAAATTCCAACCTGAGCACCTGGATCCCCACAATAAGGCCTTCGATACCCATAACAAACAAGTTGCCAATGATGAAGATGATCGTTGTGCCAACAAGGCCGCTGCTCATCGACATCAAGCTGTAAACGACCAGCATCATTCCCGCATGGGACAGCACAAACCCGCCAACACGCATAAATGACATGGTGTTCGTGATATAAGACAAGATGACTTCAAACAGCTCAAAGAAACCTTCTGTAAAGAAACCGCCAAAGCCATTGGGAAACATTTTATGACCATGAATCTTTCTTTCGATCGGTTCTTTCAAAAACACCATCAGTAGCGGCAAAACCGCAAAAAGAATAATTGTCACGACATTGAAAATGCTGATCTGATAAAGCATTTGTGCGAGCAATCCGCCACCAATGAACAAATAGAAAATCATTCCGGAGATGCCGTTATGGGAAAAGATCATTTCTGCATACTGCTTCTTTTTGAGTTTGTTGGCGATGTTAATGGCTATGGAAGTCAAAATCAGTATCGCTCCAATCAAAACCGCCAAGATTAACAATGTCATTGTGAAACTGGATTCCATCACGTGAATCGGCTTCCCGGAAAGGCCAAGAACATTTATGAAGAAGGGGTCAAGCAATTCTTCGTTTCCAAACACCGATCCGTACAAGAATCCAAAGAATGTTGAGAAAAGGCCGATTCTGATTGCTATTTCACCAAGTTTCAGTTTCTTCCACTTGTACAACACAAAGCCTATCAACGAAAGCAGTAATCCTTGTCCGACATCGCCAAACATGATTCCAAAAAGGAGTGAGTAGGTAATCGCTACAAACGGTGTCGGATCGATATCTCCGTAACTCGGCATGCCGTACATTTCGACAAACATCGAGAACGGCCGGCTGAACCAGCCGTGTCTTAGTTTTGTCGGCGGTTTCAGCCTTCGGTCCGAATCGGCCGGGCGAATCGATACCTCAACGGTTTCCATGTCTTTGAATTTGTCGATAACAAGATCTTTGTCTTTTTCTTCAACAAATCCGGTTATCGTGAATTTCTCCCCAAGACCAACGACATACTGTTTCGCCTCATAAATACGGTTAAGAAACACCAGTTCGCTTTTAATGTTTTTGAGATCAAAGTTTGATTCGTTGATCAAATCGTTGATTTCTTCTTGAAGTTTGACCCGGTTGTTTTTGACGGTGTCGATTTCTCGGCGTAAAGCAACTGTTGCATCTTCAGGAGTTCCGTGAACAAAATCGGGAATGTAGATTCTTTCAAAAAACAACGATGAGAAGATGTTATCCACTTCACGTTCATACTCGGGAGAGGTGAAGTAGATGCACCAGCTGTAGTTCTTGTCTTCACTAAACGAGTTGAATATGAATGGTCTTGACCGGTAGTAACTCAGCTTTTCAACGCTTTCCGTTGGCAGTCTTCCCACTCTCGCATATAGATATCTGCATGAGAACACATCGTCTAAAGAAATATCCATATTTTCGATGTTTTTGACCTGTACGACAGCGTCTTCATATTTCTTGATAAGTTCTTCGTTTGACTTCTTATGCTCGACAAGAGACTTGAGTTTTTGATGCATAGTCGAAACATAAGCCTGCATTTTTTCCATGGAATAATCGATGGTAATGACCGGTTCAACCGGAATGCAGAAGCCAAATTCGCGTTCGATCTCCAAGAGTTCATTCATTATGACTGTCGAAGGATTTTCTGAAGTAAATGAAGTAAGTCCATGAACGCGCTCCACAAATTGGTCGGAGGAAACAGGATGTAAGCAATGCAGGTCGACAAATCTTTCGAGAACTGCATCCATTTCCAACAATTTGGCAGTTATATTTACCAGTTTCGTTTTTGCGATTGCCATCTGCTGTCTCCTCTCTTAATAGATGAGCATTCTTTTGATTTCGGTTTCTTGAAGTTCATAGCGAATGCCTTCAATAATGTTGAATAGATTCTCGCGTTCGATTTCGCCAAGAATCAAAAACGCGGAATAGACTTTTGGTGCTTGCGATGAAAAATACATATGTCTTTTTGCGAGGTTGTATTTAAGCTTTTGCGCGTAATACTCAATAAATACATATTCATCATCATCCATGAACCGGGAGTACTCCGACCGCTCAAGATAGTGAAGCAGCAGATCGGCATCAGGCAACGATATGATCTCATCGATTTTTCGTTCGCTCATCCGCGAATGTTTGAGAATCAACGCATTTTTGATCGTCGCCGCATCAGCATTATAAAATTTCTTCAACCGATAAATCTTGATGATATTGGCAAGCTCGAGTTTTGTCTTGAATATTGTTTCAATATCATATTTGAGTTTGCCTCGATAGTTGGCTTCAATCCGTTCAAAAACACAATCATAATAGTGTTCGTCGAGTTTGTTTTCGATTTCCGAGTATTTTATTAGATTCCTGTCCTTTTCTTCATAAGGCAATAAAATATCATGGTAATGCGTTCCCTCGATCGCGTCGAGCAACATCGAGTAGGTGCGAACTTGCGATAATTTGATGATATCAAATTCAGCGTGACGAATAAAGAAAGTCGGAAAGCTGGCCAATGCTTCTTCATAGTTTTCAGAGATAATTGATCGAACTGTCGATAAGATCAATTCGATTTCTCTGATTTTGATATTCAACTCATAGAATGATTTGTCCTTTAATTCAACAAACCTAATTAGTTTTATGGTGCTATTGAAATTAGTGATCTTGATCAGTTCCTCAAATTGACCGCGGTGAATTGTTGTTTCCTGAATATCCCTCATTGTTTCGGCGTATTTGCTCTGCTTCTTGAGATATGCCGCAACTTCCGAAACGGATTTCATTTTAACAAGTTCATCATAGTCATTTGGTTTTAGGAAGTTCCCATAGATCGATTTGGCCTTCGACACAATGGCGTTGCTTGTCCAGACGCTCATGTAATCAACCCCCAAGAGACACCTGTCTTATTTGTTTTGAATACAATAATCATAAATATCATCAATCCAGGTCTCTTTATTTTTTTTGAAACTGGATTCGAGTTTTGCGAGCATTGCCTCCGATTCGGTAATCGCTTCTTGTTTTTTGTTTTTCAAGTCCAGAGCTATGTCGGCTTTGAACTTCATTATGTCTGATTTAGAGGCGTTTTGAAGTTGAGTTTTGAGCCGTTTCTTTTCTTCGCGGATAAAATCATTTATTTTCTCTTTTTCGCGCATCAAAGCATCAACTTCAGCGCGGTGGATTTTGTCAACTTCGATAATATCTTTGATGAGTTTTTCCATCCGGATCTTCAACTCCTTTGCGATAGTTATGTTCTTTGTTTTTTCTCAACAGATATATATTATATCACGAAAATATTACTAGTCAAAAGAAGAGTGATATTAACTTCGGTTAATCAATCTTATGGATAAGACAAAAATAAAAAGCTCTCGAGAGCCCTTTATTTATATGTTTTCGACGTCTACTAACTGGTATCCTTCTTGGGATAAATAATCCGCAATTACTTGCTTTGACACGAATCCAGAGAACAGGGCGTAACCTTCATCACAAAAAACTTCAACTTGAGATATCCCGTATATGCTTTCCAAAACATGCTTGACATCCTTGGCACAGCCCTCGCAACACATGCCTTTGATGATAGCCTTTTTCATGCTGTACCTCCTCCAAGATTCTCTTAATCATATTATATTATCAAACATGGCGTCTGTCAAACAAACCACTAAAACCGTCAGCTCGATTATAGAACATCATTCCTTTTTTTCACGAGAAATCTTATACAGTTCTTCGACGGCAAAATGGAGTTTTGTGACAACGTTTTTCTTGGTTTTTGGATAAAGGTAATACGTGTCATTGAGTGTTGAAAGGTCAAGACAATCACCTTTTTGGAAATAATCGTACTCGATATGGAGCGAATACATCGATTCGACTTCCTTGATCAAGAGAAGTTTTTCGCCGTCAAAATCACCTTCAAGGCGAAACCCGTCGACCCCGTGAGTCAATCTGGCTTCTCCAAGTCGGACATAGCCGTCGGCGTTAGGCAAAGAGTCGACGATCACATCGTCTTCGAAGTGGTATTTGCCATCAATGACCAGTTGTCTGACGTGGGCTCTTTCAAATTCATACCAATCAGGGATATGTGCAAATTCGGTTTTTCCGGACAGCGCCTTCAAACGGCCATATTCATCCATTTCCCAGGTTTTTTTACAATGATTGCACCAAAGTTTGTCGCCATCAGAATCCATTTCGTGTTCGGTTAGGCAGTTCGGGCAAAGATAGAGAACTTTGTGGATATTCTTGGCTCTATCTTTATAGGTGATTTTTTGTTTGGTTTCCCATTGATAGCGATACTCATCATATATGAAAGCCTCTTTAATGCGACGATTGATTTCCGGCACATCAAGTGTTTTGATCGATTCGGAATCGATGATCTTTGTCATGTCGGCTCTCAGTCTGACTTTGCGTTGATGGAGATTCCATACCGGCTGGCTGAGATAGTTCCCGTGCATATTTAAAACAACAACAGGAACCTTCATGAGTTTGCACATTTTTCCAAGCGACTCCGGCAAAATTGCGGTTGTGCCAATTAGAGAGTATCGAGCTTCGGGATAAATGGCGCAGATCGTCTTGTTGACTTTGAGCGAATGCTCGATTTGCCGAATCAAAACGATGTCGTTTGTGAACTTGCGCTTGCAGATGCAACCTACGTTCCTAAGCAAACTCTCACGTTTGATGAATCCGTCAATTGCGACGATGTAGTTCGCTCTTCTTGGAAAAATCGCCATTGTGGTGACTTTGAAATCGATGAACGCGTGATGAGTGCAAAGTAAAATATAGGGCGGTTTAAGTCCCTTCATGTTTATCTTATTGACTTTTAGCCTGTTTTTGAATAAAACTCCGACGGAAAGCAGCCAAGCAAGCGGCAAAAGATACCACCTTTGTTTAATCGGCCTTTTGACCATGTCGAAACGGGGAAGATGAGAATCTTTGATAATAGTCTCCTCCTTGGCCGACTAAATGTCGACTCAATTTTTTAAACGATTGTAATTTTGTTCTTGCCTTTTCGCTTGGAAACATAGAGCGCATCATCGGCATTTTTGATGTACTCATAAATGTCAAGCGGATTATCGTGATAGTTTAGACAAACACCGATACTGACATTGGTTGTGATTTCTTCGTCCTTGAATCTAAACTTAAGCGCAGCAACTCTGCTTCTAATATTTTCAGCTATCTCAGCTGCTTTATCCGCGTTAGCGTTCTTAGCAACCACGACAAATTCTTCGCCACCATACCTCGAAAGGATATCCTCTGCGTCTATCGACTCCCGAATGGCCTTTGTCACACCTTTTAAAACCTCATCGCCAAAGGGGTGCCCGTAGTTGTCGTTGATCTGCTTGAAGTCGTCTAGGTCGATCATCATCAAGGCAAAATCGGTTTTGTCAATTCCAGAGGCTTTAATATATTCGGTTCCCATTTCAATAAAAGCCCGTCGATTGTAGATGTCGGTCAGTTCGTCATGGGAAGCTTGATAGTCAAGTTTCTCGATCCTTTCGATGTAATTCGTCATGTCGTTGAACTTGACAATGTATCCGTCTTTATGGCCTTTTCTGGAAATCACCGGAATTGTTTCGATAACATAATGTTTGTTGTTATCATTCAAACTGTAAGGTGCTCCTTCTTTGATTGCTTCGATGA
Organism: Candidatus Izemoplasmatales bacterium; assembly: GCA_028702245.1. Lineage (GTDB taxonomy): Bacteria > Bacillota_I > Bacilli_A > Izemoplasmatales > Hujiaoplasmataceae > JAAYZB01. Next base: position 9,089 of record JAQVPE010000004.1, on the reverse strand, counting down.
TTTGCGTATTTTGAAACAGCTCTTCACTTTTCATGTGATACTGGACTTTTCCGGAGGTGACTTCATCTTCCCTCACGGCATTATTCCAGGAAATCAGTTCCATCTTATCATCGAACAAATACATGCTTTCTGATGCGGTTTGAAAAGCTTGGCGATAAGCTACAGGCGTCAGATAGAGAAACTCGAATCTCAACAAGGCATATAGAACGATGTATGATAGTCCGGCAACGATGTAGATCGCCAGATCGATCCCGGATGTTTGATTGGATGTGAACGTCAAAACCGGGGCGACGCCCGCTATCAAACTACATATTGTCAAAAACAACGCTTGGTGTTTATGAACTCCTGCGGTTTTTTTAAAGGTTCTGAAGTAAATGAAGGTCGCGTATAGAATCATGGCCATATTATATGAGGCCCCAAGGTAGTAAAGCGGACCTTTGACAAAAACCAATACCGGAACCTCTTTGCCAAATAAGAGGTTTGCTTGATCGATGAATGCATCGCGATAATACAGTGTGTAATCAGTATAATATGAAAGCTGAACCGAAATAAACGAGACAAAGGGAATTAGCAAAAGCAAAATTATGTATTTGGTTTTAAGACTAAAACCCGGATTGCGATAGCGATGGGCAAGAAACGCCCAACCAGCTGAAATGAAAGGAATGCCCACGTACTGAAGATGGTTGAAAGCCACCTTGAGTTCAATAGTATCACTCGCGAGTTCCAATCCGTAGCCAAGTGCATAGATAAACTGCAAAAAAAACAAAGCAGCCAGTTCCCATTGCTTTCTTATTCTTTTTAGCGAGATCAGCATCGAAACACTGATGACCAAAGCGATAATGGCTATAGCAAACGTCAGTCCCGTCAAGATCATCTCTGGTTGCATGCTATCAGCTCCTTTTTGTGTCTTAGAAAAGTATTATATCATTCATTAGAAGATATTGCATCATTCTCATAGGTGATTTTGGGAGATAACACCAATATCACGACAAATCCCAAACCGATGATTCCCGCGAGAATCAGATATAGCCAACTATACCCCATGTTATTCACAAACCGTCCAAACAGGAAGTTGCCAACAGCGGTGAAAACCGAAAAGAGAAGCGTAATTATCATGATGGCGGGGGTAACATTCTCCACTTTGACAATTTTCATGATATAGCGGATGTTCGCAAACAAGAATATTCCCCAAGCGATACCCCTTAAAATCGTGATCACCGACAAAGCGACGGAGTCATCAATGAACGAGTAGGCAACGAAACGAAGGGCAAACAATAGTGCGGAGATTATCATCAGTTTTCGCTCAGAAATCAATTGTCCCTTGTTGATCAAGACTCTAATTACAATCACTTCGGCTAAAATAAATGCCGCATAAAGAAATCCATATTGCGTCGCATCCAATCCTTTGACGCCTGTCATGTAGACGCCGAAGAAAGAATCTCCAACTCTGACGGCGCCGACCATGAGCGTGTAAAATATCAAATACTTGTAAAACTCTCTGTTCCTCAAAAGTGCCTTGATATCCCTTTGGGGAGCGTTTTGCCTTTGCAGCTCGTCCTTTAAAGGTTTGATCCAGAATGCTATCAACATCGTCAAAATGAACATCATTCCGGCAACGACAAACAAGACGGTGTAGCCAAGGTAAACGATAACAAGTCCGGCAATCGCAGAGGCAACAACATAGGCGATTGACGCGTGAATTCTAATCGATGTATATTCGATATTATTTTGATTGGCAAACGTAGCGGTAAATCCGTCTTGGATCGAGATAAATGGCGAACAAAGCATGGCGATAAGACAAATGACCAACGCATAGAGCTCAAATCCAGATATTTGTGTGACGACAATGATTAATATGCCCTCAATCAACGTCATAACTTTAAGAATAACTCTGATGGCCCTCATGTCGCGAGCAAGAAAGTTCCAAACGGGATTCACAAGGATTGTCGCAATCGGCGTAATCGCCAAAATCAGGCCCAATTCGGCTTCGGTTACCCCTTTAGAGATAAAATAGAGCGACATAAAGGGATAAAAAAGCGCATCGCCAAAATAGCGAATAAAGTAGAACAGTTTGAATTTAAAGGTTTCTTTGATCACTGATGGCTTCCTTGACAACAAATATATTCAAATTATTATACATTTATAACAAAAGAAAAGCAACCAATCGGAAACTCTTTCAAAAATCAACTGACGTCAAATCATCCGCATGAAAACAAGGTGTCGATTCTGAAGGTTTGAAAACTAAAGCAAATAATGTATGTGAAATCTTTTTTCGTTACTTTTTGCTGAAAGTTGGGTTTGTCGAAATCTGTCATTCGCAAACAAAAAAAATACTTAAAGTTAGTCTCCTTGAGAGAAGTCGCACGTTATCGCAATTACCTTGATTACACTCAAATTTTCATTAATTATTATTTTGAAAACTCCCTTGACAACTCTAAGGCTTCTCTCTTATTATCTTAATTGCACCGATAGGGTGATAAATAAAAATCAGGGGTGTTCGTATGTTAAGACAGATTATCAAGAGAGACCAAACCGTCGTTCCGTTTCGGCGTGAAAAAATCGTCTTGGCGATTTTTAAGGCGGCAAGCTCCGTTGGTGGATCCGATTTTGCCAAATCGGAACAACTAGCGGACGAAGTGTGCCGGCTCGCCGAAGCCCGATATCCTAACGGAATCGCCGACGTTGAGGGGATCCAAGATATCGTCGAAAAAGTACTAATTGAGAACGGCCATGCCAAAACGGCAAAAGCCTTTATTTTGTATCGTGAAAAAAGACGGGCATCTCGTGAAGCCAACGCCCTGATTGGCGCCACAATCGACATGTTTACCGAATATCTGAATGACCGAGACTGGCAAATCAATGAAAATGCCAATACGCAAAAATCGATCAACGGACTTAATAATTATGTTCGTGAAGAATTCACCAAAAACTATTGGCTTCACGAAGTCTATCCTGGATCGATCCGCGACGCTCATCTTCAAGGTGACATCCATATCCATGATTTGGGTTTTTTCGGCCCTTACTGCGCCGGGTGGGACATTCGCCAAATCATAACGAACGGTTTTGGCGGCGTATCGAGCAAGGTAGAATCCAGCCCTCCCAAGCATCTTCGTTCTTTGCTAGGCCAAATCATCAATTCAACATTCACAACTCAAGGCGAGACGGCAGGCGCCCAAGCTTGGTCATCCTTTGACACTTATCTCGCCCCCTTCATCAGATATGACAATCTTGAGTATAAACAAGTCAGACAGGCGATTCAAGAGTTTGTCTTCAACCTCAACGTCCCTACCAGAGTCGGGTTCCAGTGTCCATTTTCCAACTTGACCTTTGACATTGTATGTCCTTCGACATTGAAAGACCAAAACGTCATTTTTGCCGGTAAATTGATGCCCGAAAAATATGGCGATTTCCAAAAAGAAATGGACATGATCAATCTAGCTTTCTGTGACGTGATGATGGAAGGCGATGCCAAAGGCAGAGTCTTCACCTTCCCGATCCCGACAATCAACGTCACAAAGGATTTCGCCTGGGATAGCGAAGTCGTGGAAAAGTACATGGAAATCACTGCAAAGTACGGAATCCCATATTTTTCAAATTACATTAATTCTGACCTTTCGCCCGAAGACGCGCTATCGATGTGTTGTCGTTTGCGGCTTAACACTTCCGAGCTTCGCAAGCGCGGAGGCGGTTTGTTCGGATCAAATCCGTTGACCGGTTCAATAGGCGTGGTCACCATCAATTTGCCAAGGCTTGCTTATCTATCCAAAACAGAATCCGAGTTTTTTACAAGGCTTTGGGAAACAATCAATGTAGCTAAGAAGAGTCTTGAAATCAAACGAAAAGTCATCGAGGAACAAACCGAAAACGGACTATATCCCTATAGCGCCAGCTACCTTAAGGACATTAAACTAAAAACCGGTTCTTACTGGTTCAATCATTTCAACACCATCGGCCTGATCGGCATGAATGAGGCCATTCAAAACTTGTTTGGTATCGAAGTCGATTTAACAATGCGAGAGGGCCAAGAATTCGCTCTGAAAACCCTCAATTATATGCGTGATGTCATCAAAGATATTCAGGAGGAAACCGGTCACTATTACAACCTTGAGGCGACTCCTGCCGAAGGAACAAGCTATCGGCTTGCCAAAAACGACAAAGCCAAATACCCAGATATCATCACCGCCGGAAAAGAGACTCCATATTATACCAATTCCAGCCAACTACCCGTCGGTTTCACTGATGACATATTTGAGACCTTGGACCTTCAGGACGAGTTACAGTCGCTATATACAGGCGGAACCGTTCTTCATCTTTATCTTGGCGAACGCATCAAAGATACCAAAACCACTAAAAACTTGATTAAAAAAGTCTTTGAAAACTACAAGCTTCCCTATATATCCTTGACGCCTACTTTCTCGGTCTGCAATGAGCACGGATACATCTCTGGAGAGCATTTCAAATGCCCGACCTGCGGACTTCCTACCGAAGTATACACTCGTGTAGTTGGCTATCTAAGACCGGTTCAGAACTTTAACAAAGGCAAAAAAGCCGAATATAACGACCGTGTCAAATACGTAATCAAAGAACAGCCGCAAACTATCAAGGCCGGGGGAGAGAAAGCATGATTTTTGCCGGGATCGTCAGAACTTCGCTCATTGATTATCCTGGCAACGTAGCCACTGTTCTTTTCACTCCCGGGTGTAATTTCAACTGTTTCTATTGTCACAACCGCAGTTTGATTGAAAACATTGATTCTTTGATTCCGATTGCGGATATTGAAGCGTTTCTCAAAAAGCGCAAGGGTTTGATCGATGGCGTTGTCATAACCGGCGGCGAGCCAACTCTTCAAGATGACTTGGTTGAATACATGTTAACGCTCAAAGAATTAGGCTATAAAACCAAACTCGATACCAACGGCTCAAATCCCGAGGTTATCAGATCTTGTATCAAAGCCAAGGCCGTTGATTATTATGCTGTTGACTATAAGGCTCCCATGGCAAGATACCAAGAGATTGCCCGCGGTGAAGCAAACGCACAGACGGTTCTCGCTTCAATAAAGCTCTTACTTGAAAATGACTGTGATTTTGAGATTAGAACCACAGTCATCCCCCAACTGTCGCTCGAAGACTTAATTCAGATGGCGGAGGAACTTCCCAAAATACCCCGGTATGTCCTTAATGCGTATAAAAAGCCTCTCGACTATCGGATCGAGGATCTTGACTTGATCGAGGCTCCTCCATATTCTGAAAAGCAAATCGCCGAGTTTGCTGAAACGATCAAATTATACCAACCTAATGTTGTTTTGATATTCTAATTAAGAGCCCCGAAATCGGGGCTCTTAGTTTGTATAGACCACATTACCTTTTTTAATAACAGAACCAATGGCAAGATCATGATCCAAAATGAGCAAATCGGCTTGCTTGCCAATATCAATGCTTCCCAACCTCTTATCTACGCCAATCGCCGTAGCTGGGTTTAGCGACGCCATTCTCACAGCGTCTTCTATTTTGAAGCCTAAATCGATGACAAGATGGCGTACCGCCCTTATAAGGTCACTAGTTGATCCGGCGAGTTTGCCTTCTATAGTTCGAGCGGCACCTCCCTCAACGCGGATCGTCTCTTTGTCAAGCGTATAAGTCCCGTCCATGAGTCCTGCGGCGCGAATCTGATCGGAAACCAACAAGATTTTATCTTTTCCTTTGCATTTACACGCAATCCTGATGGCCGCGTCGTGCAGATGGATACCATCTACGATCAATTCCGCATATACTTCTGATTTATCGAGTACAGCACCGACGATTCCCGGCTCCCGATGATTGAAGGGGATCATCGCATTAAACAAGTGAGTTGCGATAGACGCCCCCTGATCGATTGCTCTAGAACATTCCAAGTAAGTTCCCTCTGAATGACCCAGAGCTACTTTTACGCCTGTACTAACAAGAAAGGCAATCAAATTCAAAGCTCCGTCTAATTCAGGAGCCATTGCGACGACCTTTATCAGTCCTTCTGAGGTGTCAAGTATTTCTCGAACCTCATCAATCGACGGTAAACGCAGGTTTCTTTTGGGATGAGCTCCGCTTCTTTGAGGGTTGAAAAAGGGGCCCTCGAGATAAATTCCAAGCAACTCGGAAACATCGTCTTTCTGCGATTTAACATAGTCCTTGACAACATTGGCGACTGCTAATAGTCGACTATGTTCAGCTGAGATAGTCGCTCCCAAAAAAGAGGTAACTCCCCTACTTAAATGATATCTGGCGATGAAGTCTAGCCCTTTGGCATCTTTGTCCATGATATCATAACCAGAGTTTCCGTGAGCGTGGATATCGATGAATCCCGGCGCGAGAAATCGATTCTGAACGTCAATTATCTGGTCGAACAGCAAAGGATCATACTCACCCCCGCCAACTTGAGAAATGATGCCATCTTCAATAACGATCATACAATCGCGTCTTACTTCATAAGGCATGATAACGGTCGCGTTAGTCATTAATACACGCATCTTGATACCTCATTTCCAACAATACATGACACCTATATTATATCGCACCTACTTCATCATACCAATCTAAATATGAATAAAGGCGATCTTAGCGATCGCCTTATATCCAAATAGTGGTGGAGGGGGACAGATTCGAACTGCCGAACCCGGTGGGAACAGATTTACAGTCTGCCGCGTTTAGCCACTTCGCTACCCCTCCGGAGTGTGCCTTTTAATCGGCTATTACATTATATCAAAACCTATTTTCAATTGCAACAACAAACTTGCGTAAAATCCCTTTTCGCGGCTGATGATTGTCCAGAGTGTGATATAATTGTATTAGTTAATATTTAGAGGTGAACTGATGAGAATCGCATTGATTGCCCATGATAAAATGAAACCCGAAATAATCGCATTCGCGACTAATCACAAGGCAAAACTTGAGAAGCACAAACTCGTCGCAACCGGAACGACCGGCAAACAAATAATCGAACACACCGGCTTGAACATCAAATGCTACCGCTCCGGCCCCCTGGGCGGCGACCAAGAGATCGGCGCCGATGTCGCAAATGGCAAAATCGACATGATCTTTTTCTTCCGCGATCCTTTGACCGCTCAACCGCACGAGCCCGATGTCAGTGCTCTTTTGCGATTATCTGATGTCTATAAGATCCCCTTGGCTACCAATCTATCTACCGGAGAATATATCATCAAAGCTCTTGAATAGAAAAGGCGCGATTGAATGAAATGATAAGATGTTAGTGGACACAAAAAGTACCAGTGTTCATTAACATCTTTTTTGTTTTGCTTTTTTGTTTTGCTTTTTTGTTTTGCTTTATTGTTTTGAATTGTTTTTTCTATAGGCTTTCAATCCTGTCTGTATTGGTATTATTATGGAAATAAGAATTCAATGAGTTATCAACGAAGGAGAGAACCAAAATGATCGGAAGACCAAAAGGTGGAACGAACAGATATTGGAGCAAGGAAGAGAAACTTCGAATAGTGAAGCGATTGATGAATGGAGAAGGATCAATTAGGGAGATTGCGAAAGCTGAAGGGCTTTCTCGAGGAACGTATTCGAACTGGATCAGTGCGTATCGAAAGAACGGGGAGACCGGGTTGGAAAACAAACGAAAACCAGGGAATCCGCTGGTAAGATTTCAACGAAAGAAAGAATTGACGGATCTGGAGCGCCTTGAATATGAGAACATGAAGTTGCGGATCGAGAATCTGCGATTAAAAAAAGGTTACACGGAGGAGGAGGTGAGGGCCATAAGACAAAAGAAATCATCCGGAAAGAATACGAAATCGTTGAAGCATTGAGCAAGGACTTCAGCATCCTCTCCCTGTGCATCTACATGCAAGTCTCACGTAGTGGGTATTATGCTTGGATCAAGAGAAAAGGATCCCTCAACCGCTATGAGTGTGATCGAGAGACCCTAAAGCATCTGGTTATGGAATATTGGAAGAGACACAGGACCAACGGATACCGCAACATCGCGAAGCAGATCCGTCTCAATACCGGCTGGATTTTCAGCAATTGGCTATACCATAAGGTGTGCAAACAACTCAATATCCGATCACGGGCCAGGCTTCCTAAATATGCTCATCCCGGAGAGGAGCACATCCTGTTTCCGAATCGGATCAGCGGTGAGTGGACGACAACCAGACCGTTCGAGAAAGTCGTGACAGACACGACACTCATCAAGAACAGACATCAAAAGATCGATTTGACGTTCTACCTTGACGTCTTCAATCTGGAGATCATCAGCTGGGATGCGGTTCCGACTCGCAGCGGCATGGATACTGCGAGCCACATGCGTGCGCTGAAAGGCTTTCTGAGTGAGAAAACAAAAAGAGGGTATAAGGGCGTAGAAACAATTCTACATTCCGACCAAGGACCCGTATACACCTCAAGCGCGTTCAACAACGCACACAGTCATTATAACATAAAAAGGTCGATGTCAAGAGTGGGAACGCCAACTGACAACCCGGTTATCGAAGCAATCAACGGTTGGATCAAGGATGACCTCAGAATCGACTTCGATATCCGAAACTCAAAAGATCCAATCAAAACAATCGAAGAGTATATCTGGTATTTCAACAACGTTCGTTTTGCTCATCGACTGAAATACAAAGCCCCAATCCAAGCGAGGCTTGAACTGGGGCTTACGTAATTGTACTTTTTGTGTCCACTAACTATTGACTAATACACATGGACGGTCGCGCCTTTCGTTTTTATTATAATTGTTCTGGAATTTTTATGATTCTAAACCAAAAATCTGAACTTGGTCAAGATTGACTCTTTTGCCAGCGGTTCCAGTAAAACCAAATTTAAAGCGAACATTTGATGATGCAGTAATACCAGCAGAAACAATATCAGGATCTTCATAATCAATTACAAGTTCAACTAATTGAAGTGCAGTGGTTGGAGCCGTTGGGGCCATAATTTCAACCCATGTGGTTCCGTCCAACGATATGTAGACTCCCAAGAATGTAGGTGTATCAGTTCCGTACGCTGCGTATTGAAATGACAATTTAGTTACATTGGCATAACCGCTCATCATTGTTGCCGCTGAAATTCCATCTGCGTGGACTCTAGCTCTTAGTG
>JAQVPE010000143.1 GCA_028702245.1 Candidatus Izemoplasmatales bacterium | reverse complement strand
CAAGAACATCATGGCCAAGATCAAACTGGCGGCTCCGACCGGGAAGGCCGCCAAGCGCCTCCAAGAGGCAACCGGACTTGAAGCGACGACGATCCACCGTTTGCTCGGGTATGACTACGAAGGGAAGTTCGCCTTTGGCATCCATAACAAGATCGACGCCAAACTGATCGTTTTAGATGAAGTGTCGATGCTCGACACTGCTCTTTGTCACCAGTTTTTCCAGGCGTTGTCCATGAGGACTAAACTCGTTTTGATCGGTGATGAAAATCAACTTCCCTCGGTTGGCCCGGGTCAGATCCTCGCCGATTTGATCCAAAGCAAGATTTTCACTCATATCCGGCTCGATCACATCCATCGACAGGCTTCAGGATCGAGGATCATTTCCTTGGCGTATGATATTCTCGATCAAAACGATGGCAATCTCGATTATTCGCTGACTGAAGACGCCAGGTTCGACACCGCTAGAGAAACGCTGATTTCCGACTATGTCGTCAAGCATGTCAATGAGTCGATCGATCAAGGCTACGATCTTCTTGATGACATCCAAGTCTTGGCGCCGATCTATAAAGGCATGAATGGGATCGACCGCCTCAACGATCTCTTGCAGGAAAGGTTCAACCATGAGCACGCTGCTCACAAAATCACTTTCGGCGAGAAGCGCTTCTATTTTAACGACAAGGTGATGCAGCTGGTCAACCAACCCGAAGATGGCATTATGAACGGCGATATCGGCGTTGTCTCGGGCATCATCGAGGACAAGGAGATGCTCGTCGATTTTAGCGGCAATCAGGTCAAATACAATATCAATGATTTCGACAATCTGACTTTGGCCTACGCCGCAAGCGTCCACAAGGCGCAAGGCAGCGAGTTCAAAGTCGTGATCATGCCGATTTCCCGAAGCCATCAATTGATGCTCAGGCGCAAGTTGCTCTACACGGCGATCACGAGAGCCAAGGAGAAACTGATCTTGATCGGCGACTTTGAAGCCCTTGTAAGAGGCATCCACGGTTATGATCCGATCAGGAAGACCTGGCTGTTGGAATTTCTCCTTGAAGAGGACCAGGATGACACAAAGAATCTCACGATCGAAGATTTTCTCTAATTCGGTGTTTTTGATTGCATCAAAGCCCGTTTTGGGTTATAATATCAGTAAATCGATGCGAAAGCCAAGTAGTGCTCCCAAAAGCTTTCAAGAGAGTCCGGATTTGGTGCGAACGGACAAGCCTGGGTGAGCGCGAAGCTCCTTTCAAGAGACGTCAAAAACCGTCCGCAAGTCGGCGTTAACGACACTAGAGCGCTAGTTTTCTAGAACAAAGGTGGTACCGCGAGCAATCGTCCTTTACTTTGAAGGATGATTTTCTTTTTGATGGAGGTCTTATACATGAAGTATCTTAGTGGCAATGAAATCCGCAGCCGCTGGCTCGAATTCTTCAAGAGCAAAGGTCATTTGGTGGAACCAGGAGCTTCCCTGATCCCCAACGATGATCCGACACTGTTGTGGATGAACGCCGGCGTGGCGGCTTTGAAGAAGTATTTTGATGGCAGCGTCATTCCCAAAAATCCCCGGATCGTCAATGTCCAAAAATGCATCCGCACGAACGACATCGACAACGTCGGCAAAACAGCTAGACACCACACTTTTTTTGAAATGCTCGGCAACTTCTCGATTGGCGACTATTTTCGCGATCGGGCCCTTGAGTGGGGCTTTGAATGGCTGACTGACGAAAAATGGCTTGGCCTTCCAAAAGAACGCCTATACATGACAGTCTATCCCGATGACCAAGAGACGATCGACAAGTGGATCGAACAGGGAATCGACCCTACCCATATCATCCCGACCGCCGACCAGAACTTCTGGGAGATCGGTGAAGGTCCCTGCGGGCCCTGCACTGAGATCTTTTTTGACAGAGGCGAGAAATATGGCGATTTCAGTGTCGATGCGATCAAGGACGACGTCCAGAACGAACGTTTCGTTGAAATCTGGAACATCGTCTTTTCGCAATACAATGCCAAAGCGGGCTTGAAACGGGAAGAATATCCCGAACTGCCGAGCAAGAACATCGATACGGGCAGCGGACTTGAAAGAGTGGCGCTGGTTGTCCAGGAAGTCGAAACGAACTATGAAACCGATTTGTTTATGCCGATCATCAAAAAGATCGAAGCGATCTCGGGCATCGACTATCACGGCCAGATGGCTTTCAAGGTGATCGCCGATCATATCCGGACGGTCACTCTGGCAATCTCCGACGGTGCGATTCTCGCTAATGAAGGCCGGGGCTATGTGCTTCGGAGACTGCTTAGAAGAGCGGTCAAATATGGCCGGAAACTGGGCATCGAGAAGCCTTTCATGGCTTCTTTGGTCGATGTCGTCGAAGCGGTCATGGGTAATTTTTACAAAGCGATCAAAACTCAAAAAGAACTGATCAAAAGAATAATCAGCCAAGAAGAATCCAAGTTTCTTGAGACCCTTTCCCAAGGAGAGAAAAGGTTTCAGATCATCGCTAGCACCAAGAAGAACAAAATCATTTCCGGGAAAGACGCTTTTCTTCTGTATGATACTTTTGGCTTTCCCATCGAACTGACGCTCGAGTATGCCGAAGAGATCGGTTTCACTGTCGATCGGAACGGTTTTGAAAAAGAAATGGCGAAACAAAAGGAAAGAGCGCGAAGCGCTAGAAAGGAAATCCAATCGATGAAATCGCAAAACGAGGATTTTATCGATTTCAAACAAAAAAGCGTTTTTGTCGGGTATGACACCTTGCTAGCTGAAAGCAAGATCATCAAAGTATTCGATGAAGGCCTAGTCCTCGACAAAACGCCTTTTTACGCAACCTCTGGCGGGCAGGTCGCCGATACCGGCCTGATCTATAACAACAATTTCTCTTTGAAGGTCACTGACGTTACGAAAATGCCAAACGGTCAGTTTCTGCATCATTTTGAAAGCGTTGAGGGTGATGTCAGTGAAGGCGCGAATGTCATCGCCAAGGTCGACGAGCCAAGACGCAAGCAAATAACTTATCACCATTCGGCGACCCATCTCCTTTTCAAGGCTTTAAGAGACCAGCTCGGGAAGCATGTGTCCCAGCAAGGCAGCCAAGTGTCGGATGAATCGCTCCGCTTTGATTTCAACCATTATGAGCTAATGAGCGACGAAGTGATATTAGAATTAGAAAAAGCTGTCAATCAAATGATCAGCGAACCCTTTTTAGCGGAAACCGAAGTCCTAGAGGTCGATGAGGCCGTTCAAAAAGGCGCAATCGCCGAATTTGGCGAAAAGTACGAAGAAAAAGTCCGCACGGTCAACCTCAAGTACACCCTCGACCTCTGCGGAGGCACTCACGTCGACGATCTTCACAACATCGGTCGTTTCGCGATCCGGCAAGTTTATTCGATCGGTTCGGGGATCTACCGGATCGAGGCCTTGGCCGGTCCGAGGGTGGATCATCTTAGTGAGGTCTATCGCAACATCGATGAGAACATCGAACAAATAAGGAACAAAATGCTCCAAACGCTCGCCAAGGCAAAAGAGCTAGGCATCACGCTCGAACTGCCAATAACAAAACCCCTTCCGGAAACGAGCAGTTATCAAGATGTCATCAACAAGCGTCATGAATTTCAGATTATTCAGCAACAAGCCAAAGACCTTGACAAGGAATACAATCAGAAGAAAGAGCAAAGACTCGAAAAGGGAATCGATCATTATCTTTCAGAACTTGATGACGGAAAACTGGTGCTTTTTGTGCCCGGAGT
>JAQVPE010000142.1 GCA_028702245.1 Candidatus Izemoplasmatales bacterium | reverse complement strand
ATTTTTATTATGAGGAGGTTTATAACATGAAAAGAATCTTATCTGGCATCCAGCCATCGGGAACACTCACGCTTGGCAACTACATCGGCGCGATCAAGCAGTTCGTCGAACTGCAAAAACAACACCCCGATGCCGAGTTTTATTTGTTTGTGGCCGATCTGCACGCCATCACGACCGAACAGGAGCCAAAAGATTTGAGGCAGAGGATCCGCCAAGTGGCGGCGATGTATATCGCAAGCGGTCTCAGCCTCGAACAAACAACCATCTTCATCCAGTCCGAAATCAAAGAGCACGCTGAACTCGGCTATCTTTTGCAGTGCCATACTTACATGGGCGAACTCGAAAGAATGACCCAGTTCAAAGACAAAAGCAAAAAGCAAACGACCGGCATCACCGCATCCCTTTTCACCTATCCCGCCTTGATGGCGGCCGACATTTTGCTTTATGACGCCGATTATGTCCCCGTTGGCGAAGACCAGAAACAACACCTGGAATTGACCCGCGATATCGCCAGTCGCTTCAACAATCGCTACGGCGACTTCTTCAAGGTGCCGGAACCGTTGATCCCCAAGGTGGGAGCGCGGATCATGGATTTGCAAAACCCCGCCAAAAAGATGAGCAAATCCGATGCCTCAGACAAAGGCTACATCAGTTTGCTGGACGAAGAAACAAGCATCAAAAAGAAAATCCGCTCGGCGGTGACCGACTCGCTGGGAATTGTCGCCTTTGATCCGGAAAACCAGCCGGGAGTCGCCAATCTGCTCACGATCTATGCTTCCCTGACCGACAGCACCATTGAAGCCATTACCAAGAAGTATCAAGGCAAGGGCTACCAGGAATTCAAAAACGATCTCGCCGACATCGTCGCTAACACGATCATGCCGATCCAAAAGCGATTCTTCGAGATCATGGGCTCCAAAGAACTTGAGAATCTGCTTGATAAGGGTAAAGAAGCCGCCCAAATGGTTGCTTATCGCAAAGTCGAAAAGTGCAAACAAAAAATCGGCCTCGGCCGAAAAAAATGAACCATCTAAGGATGGTCCATGACAATAGAATGATACTATTCCAATTCGTTGATATCGCCAATGACGCGTGAGATCGCCTTGAAAGCCTCTTCCTCGTCCGAACCCTTAAAAGTGATTTTAAAAGGCTTGTTGGCGGGAATCCCGAGCGATAAGACGCCCATGATTGATTTCAAATTGACTCTTCGGTCATCGCACTCGACGACCATTTCCGCCTGATAGCTATTGGCCTTGCTGACGAGGGTCGTCGCCGGCCGGGCGTGCAGTCCATTTCGGTAGACGATCTTGAACTTGTATTCGATCATTTGGCCTCACTCTCCTTGATGATGGCTTCAATCCCCGACTTGAGGGCCGAAGCGTTGTCTTTGTAGATGAACTTGACATGGTTGCCGGACACGAAAATGCCGGTGGCTCCTAATTTTTTCAATCCCTGATAGTCACATTTTTTGAGACTTAGAAGCTCAAATCTGAGTCGATTGCCATCAAGTTGGACGGCTTTGAGATTTTCTTTTCCCCCGAATGTCTTCACGAACGCCGCCACTTGTTCGGCGCCTAGATCAGGCCGTTTCTCTTTTTTGCTTGACAGTGACAAATAAACGGCCACCGCACACATCCCGATGATGATAACGAATATATACCACCAATCAGCGAAAAAGGAAGCGCCAAACACTGTTTCCAATGAATTTAGGGAGTCAAACTGCATCATCTTCACCATAAACACCTCGATACAGTTGTTATTTTACCATATTTTTTTCTGTTTCAATCCAACATCACATAAAAAATATCAATAGAAGAAAGGAAATTTTAAGAGGATGAACAACGTTATTGAAGCCATTATCGAGATTCCGATGGGAACCCAGAATAAATACGAAATCGACAAAGCCAAGAACCGGATCAAACTGAACCGAGTACTCTATTCGAAGATGACTTATCCCGCCGAATACGGCTATATCGAGGAAACGCTCGCCGAAGACGGGGACCCCCTCGACATCCTCGTGCTCGCGACCACCCAAACGTTCCCCGGCTGCATTTTGGATGCCCGCATCGTCGGTTATCTCGATATGGTCGATTCGGGAGAGCGCGATCAAAAATTGATTGCCGTCGTCGACGCCGATCCGCGGTTTGAGGGCATCAATGAGATCACCGACATCAAAGAACTCCAGCTCAAAGAAATCAAGTTGTTTTTTCGTAACTATAAGGAACTTCTACCTGATCATAAAGTCGAGGTTCGCGAATACTACTCTAAAAGCGAGGCCTTGAAACTGATCGATGATTGCCGCAAACGCTACCTTACAAAACAATAAAATAAGACACTCGGTCGCGAGTGTCTTATTTATATCTATTCTTTTTTGTGGACGATTTCGCCGTTTATGAAGACAAAATCGGTCTTCGTCAGATAATGGAGCGGGTGGTTGTCCCAGATGACGACATCGGCGTCCTTGCCGACTTCGATCGAACCGACCCTTTCGGCGATATTGTTGATCTCGGCCGCATACAATGTGACTGCTCTCAATCCCTCTAGTTCAGGCAAGCCTTCTCTCACGAAGATGCCGACTTGGGTCAAGGCATTCGCCAAATGGATGACCGGATGATCGGTCATGATCGCGAATTTGACTTTCTTGTCGCTAATAATTTTGGCGGCTTTGAAAGACTTGTTGCGAAGCTCGTATTTTGATTTCGAACCGAGAGTTGGTCCAATGATCACTCTTTGATTGTGTTTGACGAGATAATCGGCGATCAAATGGCCTTCGGTCGCGTGTTCGACAGTCATGTTCAAACCGAATTCCTCGCTGATTCTGATCGCTGTTGCGATATCGTCTTGCTGATGGGCGTGGATCTTCACGGGAAAACCAGAAAAGACCCTGGAGAGTGATTCCCATTTCATGTTAAACTCCGGTTTCGCGACTTCTTTGCCTGCTTCAAGATCCTGGGCGTATTTCTCCTTTTTGGCTTGATACTCCTTGGCCTTGGTCAAGGCCTCGCGGATCAAAGCGGCTGAGGCCATCCTGGTCGATGGTGATTGGGCTTTGCCATTATAGACGCGTTTGGGGTTTTCCCCAAGGGCCATCTTCATCGAAGACTCCCTGACCACGACCATATCATCCACGGTCTGACCGTATGTCTTGAGTACACAGAAGGTTCCGCCGATGACATTGGCGCTGCCCGGGCCGGTACATACCGTTGTGACACCTGACTGGAGTGCTTCCAAAAAGGCGACATCTTGGGGTTTGATCGCGTCGATCGCCCTTAGTTCGGGAAAGACGGGGTTTGTCATTTCATTGACATCCGCGCCCTCAAAACCGATCGCTTCCTCGTAGATGCCGATATGACAATGGGGATCGACGATCCCGGGGGTGACATATCGCTTCATGGCATCGATAACTTGATGATTCGGATAATCCTTGGCGTTTAGTTTCCCGATCGCTTTGATCTTTCCTTCTTCAATCAGGATGTCGGTTACTCTGTAGTTGATGTCTTTCATGCTGATGAGATTGGCATTCTTGATTAGATACATTTCATTCGCTCCTTTTATAGTTTGTTATCAAATTGACGAAGACGGCGGCTCCATTTACTAGAGCCTTTTCATCGATATTGAATCTTGGGTTATGAAGGCTGTTTGCGGTCGTTTCATCCTTTTTAGTCCCGATCCAGGCGATCGCTCCGCTTTTTGCCAGCTCGACGTAACGGAAGAAATCCTCGCCGCCCATGGATGGCTTTTCCAGTTTCACAAAAGCTCCTTTTCCAAACAAATC
>JAQVPE010000141.1 GCA_028702245.1 Candidatus Izemoplasmatales bacterium | reverse complement strand
CCCCTCAACAAACCAGAATATCTAGCCTCCCAAAACCCGGAGATCGTCAAAATCGCAACCGATTCGTTTCTCAATGTCGGTTCGATGAGTTCAATCAAGACGATCCTCGAGTACGCCGACGGCTCCGATCTCGATCTTCATCGAGCCCAAGTCATTACTAAGATTCTCGAGAAGAATCAAACTCTTTACGCCGAAGTCATCAAACTCATCCAGTCCCAGATTTCCGCCGATCAAAGAACATTGCTTGCCCAGGTGATCAGCCATAGGATCGATTACTTGATGTTGAAGCTGATGAACTCAGACAAGCGCCTGCTAAAACAGATGATCGCATTGATGGTTGAAAAGGGTCATACCGCGGATTTGATCGAGTTCATCAACCAAAATCGCGTCGGCGAGATGAGTGATCTGCTTCTTCAAATAATCAAGCCACTCGCAAATCAACACCCTAAGTTTCGGGATGAACTTGGGCTTTATGCTTTCGATGATGTTTTAACCGTTTTAGATATCCAACGTTATAAACCCGAACCAGCGAAGAAAAGCGCACCGATACCCGAAATCAGAAAAACCAGATGGCTTTTGCGAATCTTGATCATCTCGTTGGTATTCCTTCCCGTCCTTTTCGTTCTCACCCACATTCCGAGCTTGATCGAAAACACCGATTACGATAATTTCACGACCTACATCGTATTTATCAATAAGTTCTTCATCGGTTATTATCTGGCAGTCAACTTTGTCTATTTGATTGTCGCTTTGCTTTCTTTTTTCCGAGCTCGGAAACAACTGAAGCTGTACCGTCTCAAAAACAAGGGCTTTTTGTTTGAAAACATGATGTTGCCGTCGATCTCCATCATCGCCCCGGCCTTCAATGAGGAATTGTCGATCGTCGAAAGCGTCAACTCATTGCTAAATCTCGACTATCCTGAATTTGAAGTGATCGTTGTCAACGATGGCTCAAAAGACAAAACCCTGAGGCAGTTGATCGAACATTTCCAACTCGAAAGAAAAAACGTCAGTTATGTAAGTGCGATCGAAACCAAAGCGGTCAAAGCCGTCTACCAGAACCCCTACCTTCCGTCGCTTCTTGTCGTCGACAAAGAAAACGGCGGCAAAGCGGATGCCTTGAACGTCGGGATCAACTTCAGCAAATGCGAGTACATTTGTGGAATTGACGCCGACTCTTTGCTCGAGAAGGATGCCTTGCTCTCCTTGATGTCATCGATGCTAGATCACGACAAGATCACGATCGCCCTTGGCGGCAACATAGTCCCGGTAAACGGTTATACGATCGATATGGGCAATATTGAAAGCAAGCAGCTACCCAAGTCACTCCTTGCCCGCTTGCAGACGATCGAATATCTCCGAGCATTCAACATCTCCCGCGGTGGTTTTGCCGGTCTAGGATCCTTGTTGATCGTATCCGGAGCTTTTGGCCTTTTTGAAAAACGCATCCTTTCTGAAGTCGGTGGCTATCTAACAGAAAGCTCCCTGAAAAAAGGAACTGTCGGCGAAGATATGGAACTTGTCGTTCGCATCACCAGAAAAGCACTCGAACAGAAGCTTCGCTTCCGCGTCGACTACATCGGGAACGCCCGCTGCTATACCGAGGTTCCCGAAAACAGAAAATCGTTTTTCAAACAGCGCAACCGCTGGCAACGTGGTTTGGTCGATATCTTATCGTATCATCGCAGGATGATTTTCAATCCCGGGTATAAGTCGCCCGGGTTGATCGGCATGGGTTATTACTTCATCTTTGAAATGGTTGGGCCCTTGTTCGAACTGCAGGCGTACCTTGCCGTCATGCTTGGTCTTATCCTCGGCATCCTCAGCGTCGAGATCATTCTCCTATTATTGCTGGTTACGATGGTAATGGGTATTTTCATGTCGGCGCTTTCGCTTATGATCAGCGAAGAAGATGTCACGTCGCTTTCCGCCAAAGATGTTTTCAAGTTGATGCTGATGGCTATTGTGGAGAACTTTGGCTGGCGTCAACTCATCAGTTTGTTCCGTGTCAAAGGATTTTTGTCATCGCTAAGAGAGACGAATGCCTGGGGCGAAATGAACCGTGTCGGTTTTGCTTCCACTAAGCCACCCTCGAAATGATACAATGGCTTCTCATTGCCATTTTCCTGGGGTAATTCTTCTTTACAAATACCCCCTCATGAATTATAATATTAACTGCGTTACGACTCGGTAGCTCAGCTGTACAGAGCAACGGCCTTCTAAGCCGTCGGTCAGGCGTTCGAATCGCCTCCGAGTCGCCACTTTGATCTTTTACTGCCGGTTGATCCGGCTTACTAGTCGCGATAAGCGCGAGCAAATCTATTTAAAAAGCAGCCAGACTTGTCCAATCGATATCTTATCTGAAAATGGCAAGTCATATCTACGGACCCGGTAGCTCAGCAGGACAGAGCAGCGGCTTCCTAAGCCGTCGGTCGGGGGTTCGAATCCCTTCCGGGTCGCCACTCGTACGCAATATCTATCATATATATATCCGGCCCGATAGCTCAGCTGGATAGAGCAACGGCTTCCGGAGCCGTCGGTCGGGGGTTCGAATCCCTTTCGGGTCGCCATTTTGACTATAGTAAGACTTTCGAATCCTTTTGGTTAAATTGACCGGAGGAGAAAGTCTTTTATATTATCATCTTGACATATATCATAATAATGATATAATTATGATATAAGGTGGTGTTAATGTGAAAATTATTATTCCTTCATCAGATTTAAGAAATAAATATAATGAAGTATCTAAATTATCATTGAAAGAAGAAAAAGCTATTTATATTACAGTTAATGGTAGAGGTGATACTGTTTTACTAAACCAAACTTTGTATGAAAAACAGATGGCAGAATTAGATCTTTTAAGATTGCTTTCAGAAGCTGAAGAAAGTGTCAATAAAAAAGATGTTATTGATGCAAGACTTGCCTTTGCTGAAATAAGAAAAGGCATCAAGTGATATGTATACAGTAAAACTAACAAGAGATGCTAATTACGACATTAATCAAATAGTAGTTTTTATTCACTTAGAGTCAAAAGATAGGGATACTGCTATTTCTTACTTAGGTTTGTTAGAGGAAAGCGTTTTATCATTAGAAAGACTTCCGGAACGCGGATCTAATCCAAGATATAAGATATTAAGGAATCAAGGATATTGGTTTTTGGTCGTAAAGAGTCATTTGATATTTTATAAAGTTGATCAAGAAAATAAAATAGTTACAATTTCCCGGGTACTGCATAATAAAAGTCATTATCAAAATTTCTTGTGAGCATACACATAGCAAAATCATCACATCAAATATTTAGTTTGTTGCAAGATCAACACACCAAGTTGAAAGTTTGTAGCATTTCATTAATAGCAAGACACTTTGACTAGATAACCATTCCCTGAATGGTTATTTTTTTTAAGAGTCCCAAATCCAAATTCAAAAATGCTATAATTGAATCAAATATCAGGTTCTGGAGGTTATTATGGACTTCAAACAAATAATCGAGCAACTGACGATCACCGAAAAGTGCCAGTTGCTCGTCGGCGTCGACTTTTGGAACACTGCCAAATACGACCATTTAAAGATCCCGAAACTCACTATGGCTGATGGTCCTCACGGATTAAGAAAAGCGATCACAGGCGAAGGGTCCGCCATCTCCCGGGTCCATCAGGCAGTCTGCTTTCCCCCAGCTGTCACCCTCGCCGCATCTTTTGACCCTAACTTGGCGAAGAAGATGGGCGAGGCCATCGGTGAAGAATGCCGTCAGCACGATGTTCATGTTCTGCTCGGTCCAGGGATCA
>JAQVPE010000140.1 GCA_028702245.1 Candidatus Izemoplasmatales bacterium | reverse complement strand
CATTTCCGGTCTTTTTGTACATCAAATAGGTGATCAAACCCGGAGCTGCTGTATCGCTTTGGTCGACAGGCGGTTGATGCTTGACATAGTAATCGCAGTAGGCCTTTAGATAATCAGTATAGTCATCCTGTCCTCGGCTTTCGTCGAGCATTGCCATCGAATATCCGAGCAACGCTTCTCCCCACATCCACTTCATCTTGGGATCCCACGTATCCCTAATGTGATTTGCAACGGCGACAACTTTGGAAATCATCTCATCCTTTTTCATTATATTTCTCGCTTTCCTTAATTTTTGGTATTGCTAATTCAAGGTGAAGCAGATCATCCTTGGTTTCGATATCAATTGAATCCGCTTCTCTTCTGGCATGGACGAAAGGCGTATCGAAGCGGGGAAAATCACCATCTTCAGGATTGTTATCGACTGTGAATCTCCGTTTATAGGCCAGCCTGAAATCATGTTCAGAGTGATAGGCGATCGTTGACCCTCTTCGGGAAAAATTGCTGCTTTGATTATTTCTGATGAATTCATCAAAATTATCCCTTTCCGAATCACCCATGATAATGACAAAACCTAGCCTTCTTCCCTTGTATATCAGTTCATTAGCGCTTCTCGCATAAGGTTTCTCGCTGATTATTGCCAAATATGAACCATCTTTTCGGGCATAAACGGCTTGATCAAGATACTTGACCTCATCAAATAGGTTCGCTTCAAAAAAGAAATGAACCATATTTTGCCTTGTTTTTTCCAAAAACCCTTTCCGTTTATTAAGGTTGTAATCAATCAGAATTACATTCTCCCATTGCCGGCAATCGGGGTTGATGCCGTTTCCAACCCAGTACGATGGCGAAAAATTGCGAGCGGCGTCATCAAACATCGGGCTCCCCGGATGGGTTGAGAAGACACTTAGAGCTTTAGGCAATGTCACCTGCCAAATGTGTTGCTGGTCACCAAATTCGCCCGGATGGTACTTCTGAACAGATGAAAGCAGGTAGTGTTTGGTTCTGTATGTGTAGATATTTGCCCTTTGAATTGCCACTCCGGCCGTTGCCGGATTCAATAGTCTTACCAGTAGCGGCAAGATCCTCAATTTTCTGAGAAAGGGTATGTTGATCATTTTAAGGTCTTTAAGAAAGTTGTTATCTTTTAGATTCCAAGCATTGAAGATATCCATGGTCATCTCGATCGATTCGGGGTTGGTGAAAGCTTCCATCTGCCAAAAACACATGCCAAGGTTGTCAAAATCGTGAGGATTGATCTTCTCTTTGACCTCTTTGAGGTCCAATCCCTGTGACTCTTTGATAATCATCGTTTCATTAGACTTGGCTATTTCTTTCAACACCGAGGGAACTTGATAGTTTTTGACAAGCAGAAACAGAGTCGAGAGTCTGGTATAGTCATAATCGTGAGTCAGAATGCCGAAAGCAGCCTTAAGAAGGTCATTGACATCCGCTTTTCTCGGGTCTTGCTTCTGGGCTTCATAACATCTGCCGCTGGTCGATACAAAATAGCCTTGGTAAGTATGCAAGGCCATATCGAGGAAAAGCAAATCCATGACAATCTTGGCGTTATGCCTTACCTCCTCGTCTTTGGCAAGATCGATCAAGAGCGAAAGCGGAGCGACATCCTCCTCATAGTAGGTATTGGAATTCCATTCGATGAAGCCGAATTGAAACTTCCACTTCAGCCATCTTTTGATTTTGGGCAAAGCTTTTTCCTGGTGCTCAAGTCCATTCATGCCGCTGTTTGAGAAGACCTCCTCAGGGAAAAGGCTTCCGGCAAGGTATTCGGCAGTGTGAAAAATCAGCTGATGGTTTTCCGACCAATAGCACATTCCGTCAGTTCCGGGCTCATCCATCCAGTATTTGAACGAGCAAAGCGACTTTTTGATTCTCTTATTCGTCTTTTCTGAAAGCAAATCCCGATAGCACCAATAGGTCTTGACGAGAGATAAAACCCGAAAATCGGCACAATCGTGTCTTTCATCGACGAAATCGAGTAAATCATGGATGCCTCGCTCATCGATCTTTAGTCCTTGATCAAGCTCCATGATTTCCGGAAAACATTTGTTGTTCATTTTGACATTCATGCCAACGTCATTTTTAACGCTCACTTTATCACCTAGAACAGCGTATTTTGGACTTCGGCCAAATCGGCTGTTTGTGCTTCTGTCCAATCAGTTATCGGTTTCAACTTCTTCAAAGAAAGCAGTTCTCTGACCTTAAAACTGAACTCGTTGGTCAAAACATATTTTTTGCCGACTAAAAAGCCAATTGCCATCAAGATCACGAAACTCCCGACCATGGCGATCCTGATTCCTAAAATCGCGCTTGATGGCTGATCGGGAAGCGGAACTTCCTCGGTGGCTTTGATGTAACCCGAGACCGCCAGCATGATGCCAAAGATCTGGATCGCAATCGCCGAAGCCGTTTTCCGGATGAAAGTCATGATTCCCGAGTAGCTCCCGGTCGCCCTTTCGCCGAACTTGAGTTCGCCGACATCAACGGCATCGGGGAAGATGATCCAGCTGATCAATTGGGCGCCGGCAAAACCAATCGCCGTGAAGCCGGTCAAGATATAGGCGCCGATAACGGGCCATCCGGAAGGATAGATACCGACTCCTAAAAAAGCAACAAGAGCCAAGGGCAACCCGAAATAGTAGATTTTCTTCTTGTCGACGGTATTGACAAGCTTGTTGATAATGGGAAACATCAATAGTTGAACGCCGATGAAGATGCCAAGAAAGACAGTTGAACTGCCTTTTGCAACATACAAAGCGTAATACATGATCCCGGTTGCCAAGATATCCATCGCAATCGACTGACAAAGATACATGTAAACAAGACCTCTGAAGGCCTTGACTTGCATCGGCTTGATAAAAGTCTTTAATTCAAACTTTGATTTCGTATCCGGGATTTCCGATCTTTCTTTGGTGAATAAGCCGATAAGGACTAGCGGAAGCGCGAAAAAGAGTCCAAAACCGATCGCCACCAGCAAATACATTTCCGTTAGAGTGATCGATCCGCTTTTAAACGACTCTAAGATGAAAGAGGGAATCAAGGTACAAACAGCAGTCGCCGTCGTTGAAACCACTAAGCGGATCACGTTGACGGAGTTCCTCTGCTTGACATCGGTAGTGATCTCGGCAGACAACGAACTGTAAGGTACGCTGATCACTGTCGCAACCGTACTGTAGAGCATGAAGGTCGCGATTACATAAACAAGTTTGAGCCACTCTTTATCCCACGATCCGATCGGCAGCCACATCAGCCCGAAAACAACAGCCACCAAGAGCCCCCCGGCGAAGATGTAGGGGCGTCTACGCCCGTATTTGGTTCTGGTGTTGTCGGAGATGATCCCCATCATCGGATCGCTGATTGCGTCCCAGACTTTACTTAACAAAATCGCTAGCGTCGCGAGAGCCGGATTGATTCCGGCAACATCGGTCAGGAAGATCAGATACAACACTCCGATCAGGGCTTGGGCTCCGCCGCCAAAGACGTCGCCCCAGGCGAACAACAGTTTTTCTCTTGTTCTAATCTCATTGTTTTCCATCGTGCTTTCCTTTCAAATTTGTCTTTGTGATTTGTCGCAAATATTCTAAGCTCTTCTTGATATCTACAATCGGATCGGTACTGTTTTGTTCAATGACATAATAGACTTTTTCCTTGTCAATAGCACCCAGAATTTCCTGAAAATCAATCTCACCATCACCTACGGGAGCGTCCGTGGCTTTTTTACAGCCATATCTTTGAACTTTGAAATCGCGAAGATGGACGCCTGCCAGCCTAGGTTTGAGAATGTTGACCCATTTAAGGATATCCT
>JAQVPE010000139.1 GCA_028702245.1 Candidatus Izemoplasmatales bacterium | reverse complement strand
GTCTCATCATACAAAAGGTAACAGGGAGAAACCTTCAACGCATCACCAAGTTATTCTTTCTTTTGTTTTTACTATCGCTTGTCGGAATGGTTCTGGTCTTTGCTTGGTACGTCCTGCTGCAATAATACTTGTATTCGACTAAAAATAACTTAGTGTAAGGCAACTTAGTCTATAGATACTGCTTTCTGGTAGATTAGGATATAAGAGTATATTGTTAGATAACCGGATACAGCGAGGCTGTATCCTTTTGTCATCTACAATATTCTAAGTCGATTTCTAATTGTCTTGAAAACACCTACCTGCAATTAATATCTTAGTAATTAACACCATTTGTGGTATGATTGTAGGGTACAAAGACACTTAAGATCATATTTAGACACCTTGAACCGATGATCGATAGATGTTTTTCGAAGAAGGAGCACTACAATCAATGACATTTCCAGAATTAAAGATCATCGACCCAATCTTAAAAGCCCTAGTCACAAAAGAATATGAAGAGCCAACGCCAATCCAGCTAGAGGCCATCCCCTTGTTGCTTGAAGGCAACGATATCTTGGGCAGCGCCCAAACGGGCACAGGCAAAACGGCCGCTTTCGCCATACCGATTTTACAGAATCTATATTTACAAAAACAAATTGAGAAATCACCAAGGATCATCAAGGCTTTAGTGCTGGCGCCAACAAGAGAACTGGCCTTACAGATCCATGACAATTTCAAAGAGTATGGCAGAAACCTTGATTTAAGAACCGCCGTGATCTACGGCGGCGTAAATCAAGCTAGGCAAGTGGCGCAGTTGAATCAAGGCGTCGATATCCTGATAGCCACTCCGGGCAGACTGCTCGATTTGATCCAGCAAAAGAAGCTTACGCTTGCCAATATAGCCTATTTTGTGCTTGATGAAGCCGACAGAATGTTAGATATGGGCTTCATCAAAGATGTCCATAAGATCGTCGCAATGATTCCCACCAAAAGACAAACAATGCTTTTTTCAGCCACGATGCCAAATGCGATCTTAAATCTGGCCAACGAGATCTTAAATCAGCCAAAGAGAGTTCAAGTCGCTTCTGAATCGGCCACGATCGATAAGATCGAACAAGCGGTTTATTTCGTTGATGTGAAAAGGAAAACCGACTTTTTGATCAAGCTTCTGAAGAATCCAGAAATGAAATCGGTTCTGGTGTTTTCCAGGACCAAACACGGTGCCAATAAAATAGTCAAGAATTTACTTCTAGCAGGTATTCAAGCTTTAGCGATCCATGGCAACAAATCTCAAGGAGCCAGACAAGAAGCCTTGTTTCAGTTCAAAGCCAAAAAACTCAGGGTCTTGGTCGCTACCGATATCGCCGCAAGAGGCATCGACATCGACGAATTGTCACATGTGATCAACTATGATTTACCGGAGGTTCCCGAAACCTATATTCATCGGATGGGAAGAACCGGTCGCGCCGGTCTTGGGGGCGATGCCATCTCTTTTTGTTCTCATGACGAAGTCAAATTCTTACAAGATATTGAGAGGCACATCAAAATGGTGATCCCCGTAAAAACCGATCCCACCCATTCGGCTAATTATGGTAATTCCTCTATCCAAACAAAAGCAAGTGCTTCTTTAAAAAGCAGTGAAAGCACAAGTTATCAAAAAAAGATAGCTTACCCCGGTAAAAAGAAGAATTACAAAAAACCGGAGCCGAAGTTCTATTCTAAATACGACAACAAGAATAAGAATCTTAACAAATAATAGGATACTAACAAGAAAGAATTCAAGTCTTTACTACTATATGTTCGAATCGATACTGTTGTTATGTGAGGAGGCGTAAGATGATAAAACCCCGATTTGGGATCATCCCTCTTGTTACAGTCATATTGCTTGAACTCATAGCCTTTGTTTTGGTTTCCTTGACATGGGTTGATGCGGATGTTTTTACTATCGCCAACACAGAAACCGATGTTTTTGAGTACACTATCGAGATCGATAATGGCATCGACAAGATCGCTCCACTTGCTTTTTTTAATAGTTCGCATCAAATAATCTCTGAAAGAGAAGGAATCACTGAGGCGTTGTTCGCCGATGGTTTTGGCTTGTCTGGTTACGCCTTTAGGGAACATCTTGACGAGATACCCGCCATAGAAGAAGGCAGAAAAATGACGCTGACCATTAGTGATACAATTACTGTTATTTGTATTAGAGTCTATGATGCAAACGAAGAAGAGATTTACTTCTTTGATTCTTGGAATGACTATCAAGCTCTTGACGAGGGACAATACTTCATCGAAGTATCAATCCACAATCAAGTTGACATTGAGTATGTTAATGCCTCGTGTTTGTTTGTTCTTATTGTTGGGTCATAACAAATGTTGATAATAGAGACATTAAAATACGAAAATGAAGGATTTTAAATATGACGAAATTGTTGAAAGATATGACACTAACTGAACTTTGGCAGTTGTTTCCGATTTGTTTGAGTGAACCAAATTCTTGTTGGAAGCTATGGTATGAACAAGAGAAATCAGTTCTTTATTCTATACTACCAAGAGAAGAGATTCACCGCATCAGTCATATCGGAAGCACGGCGATAGAAGGTATCTGGGCGAAGCCAATCATCGATATATTGATTGAAATCAAAGATTCCGGATTTGATGAGATTACGCATAGCCTAATGAAGAATGGTTATATGTTAATGTCTCAGAGCGATACTCGTCTCTCATTCAACAAGGGTTATACAGAAAAGGGGTTTCAAGAAAGAGTCTTTCATCTACATTTACGATTCATCGGCGATAATGATGAACTCTACTTTCGTGATTATCTAAACAGAAATCCGATGATTGCTAAGGAATATGAACAATTGAAATTGGCTCTTTGGAAACAGCACGAGTATGACCGGGACGCTTACACAGATGCCAAACATGATTTCGTTACCAAGTATACAAATGAGGCTAAACAGAAATTCAAAGGCAGATACTGATTTCCCAAATAACCCCAATTAGATATAAAGAGATTGCTTGACGTTGATTTCGATAACCTTATTGATTGGATTAGCGAACAGAGAATCTTGTATTTGGGATGGTTTTGATTATCACATTCCTGGTTGAAAAAAGACAATCTGGTTAATTGTCGTAGTAATTGGGTTTATCGGATTCGGATGCGCCTATTTGATTGAGTTTGTTGATAGAAGAAAATAATACTGATGATTACATATGCAAAAATATCAAGTACATCACTGATCTCTTGATCTTCTATAACGTAGCGACTTTTCTCTAGAACTCGTCGCTAAACGTTTTGCTTCTTGGCTTTGTGGATAACGCTGTTACCACAAAAGCCTTAATGCCCCTCATTCTCTTTGGGTCTAACATGGCTATGTCTTTCTTGTCTTATTTATTGTAACCTATCTAAACCTCTATTTTTATGTTACACATTTGTGATAATATATATTATATTTATAAATGGAGACGCCAATGTACAGCAATTATGAAGCAACCGCATTGATTGCCAAATTCAATGAGAAGGCAAATGAGAACTCGCGTAAAACAAGGAAAATACTGGCTGCTGTCATTATTTCATTGTCTGCGGTTATTGCATTAGTTCTTGGTTCGATTGATCTGATGGAGTACGGCGACTTTGTCATACCTTTGATGGGTTTTGTGGCTATCGTTGTGATTTCGCTTGTTGCTTTCTTCTTTTTAAGCAAGATTATTGCAAGAAGCAAGCTTACCTACGGTTTCCTTTTCCCCGAGATATATCAGAAAATCAACGAGGATTTGTCGTTGTCGCTTAACTATGACAACATAAAGAAAGCTGATAATCAGTTCGTATTTGAAGGATCTATGTTTCCCAAATCCTGCACCG
>JAQVPE010000138.1 GCA_028702245.1 Candidatus Izemoplasmatales bacterium | reverse complement strand
AGTGGTTCCATCCCAAACACCACTGACAGATGTTCCCAAATAGACCATTATGACATTGCTTGCATTGCTTGGATCTCGGTCGGTGTCATCAAGAATGTAACGGGCTTCTCCATAACTCTTCCTTCTTAATCCGGTGTTGAGTATTGTATTCAGAGAAGATTTAAGAGTCTCTCCCGATTTGTCTTGCGCTGAAAGGTAATATGTTGGAAGTTGGCATGTCACAGTGAAAGAAACGGTGATTTCGTTATACGACACATTGACTGTTTTCTCGCCATAGGTATCAAACGAATCTTGTTCAATTTGGCAATCAACATGATCAATAAGCGTTTCCTGACCATAAGCATCGGTGTATCGAACGACCATGCCCGACAAATCAAGGCTATCTCCTACCAAATAAATAGATTTATCGGGAGGAGTAACCGACAACGAAGATACGTATGTAACCGTCTCGGAAGTGGCCGGATTTGTTTGTGAGGTAATTACTGTTGTCGTTATCTGGGTTGATAGGTGGGTTGAAGGAGTAGTGGTAAAGGCATTACTTGATATTGTCGTGATCGGAATCGATGTAGGAATCTGATCTGAAGTAGTCATCGTTGAGATATCCGTGAAAGAGGTACTTGAAACCGAAGTCAGACTCGTTGATGTTTCTTTTGTATCATTGCAGCCAAAAAAGCAGCCTAGCAAAAGGAAGAAAAGGGCGATGATAACGGTTCTTCTAAGAGTAGTTTTCATTGGACATCCTTGGTTTGATATTGTTGACGTATAAGCAGTATATCATAATACGCGGATGTTTGCACCAAAAATAACCCCCAATTTGGGTCGTTTATCGCGATATTATCGCCTATGGGGTTGTATTTCATCCTTATTATATATATAATAGGTTTATAACTAACGTCGAGAGAGGAGTGATTAATGGCTTAGGGATGAACATCAAGATTTAGGGAAAATGAGTTATTTATGACATATGTTGTTATTATGCTGGGAAATGAATATGATCAAGTAAGTTGTCGGTGTTTCTGTATCTACTGAACAAACACAAAAAAAACGGGTTGTTTTTTTGTCAAAGGCTTTCATAGCAATCCGAGAGTAAAAATCGCAATATTTGGGCGTTAATTGGCAAAAAAACGCTAAAAAGAAAGCGTTATCACTAAAAAAAGTACGATTATCTTATTGACTTTATCTTTACTATCATATATAACATTTATATATTCGAGAAGAATAAATTTTTCACAAGGAGAGAAAGAAATGAAGAAAATATTAGGTTTGTTTTTCACGTTGATTCTTGCAGTGACTTTGTTTGCCTGCGAAGAAGAGACAACCACAGTTCCCGTGACAACGGCAGCGCCGACCACAGAAGCTCCGACAACAACGCCTGCTCCTCTGAAATACTCCGAAGGAGTTAAATTCGAAGGTGTCCAACTTCTTGGCGACTACGAATTCTCGTTGACGATCGACCCCGCGGAACTTCCGTATTTCTATGAAACGCTATATGCTTCAGTAGGCCCGATGCCAATGCACGTGCTCGCTCCGAGTTTTGCACTTATCGATTCCGATGAAGAAGGCGCGACATTGATCGACGGTTTTGGAAAAATAGAGGATGTCATCGCACTTGATGGCTATCGCTATTATCCGACTGTCACAGCTGGACCGTACAAGTTTGTCAGCTTTGTTAATCAGGTTGTCACACTTGAGATCGACCCGCTCTTCAAAGGCGACTTTGAAGGCAATACACCTGTAATTGAGAGAATCGTCCAAAAGAGAGTCAACCAGACACTCGATGTCGAATTGGTTATCTCTGGCGAAATTGATCTCGTTACCGGCGCTATCGAAGGCGACAAGATCGAAGCTGCAGCAGCTTCAACCACTGCTACTGCTCAATATTACACTCGTAATGGTTATGGACTGCTTGCGATGACTTGCGACTTTGGACCAACTGAGGATCCCATTGTTCGTCAAGCAATCGCTCACCTGACTGATCGTGAGTATGTTGCCGATGTTGTTCTCGGCGGCTATGGCTCGATTGTATTCAGTGAATACGGCTTGGCCCAATGGATGTATCAAGAAGCTGCAGAAGATGAAGATTGGATGGATGCCATTGAACCTTATGCATTCAGCGTCAGCGCTGCCAATGATCTTCTTGATCAATCCGAGTGGAAATTCGAGTCTGATGGCACAACGGCTTGGGATTCTACCGAGGCTACTGCTACTAACGAGTACTATCGTTACAATGCTGAAGGCGAAGTTCTTGAACTCAAACATTTTGGTACCGAAAACAATGATGTTACCACTTCTTTGAGAGACAAATTCCTCTTGAACATGCCTCTTGCAGGTATCAAATACTCGATCACGATCGGTACATTCGACACTTTGCTTGACCACTACTACTTTGGCTTCGAGCTCGGCGAAGACAGAACTTACAGTTTGTTCAACCTTGCTACGAACTTCGGCACCGCTTATGATCCATATTACAGCTGGCACAGCGATTGGCTCCTCACTTGGTACAACAGCCAAGGCATGGACAATGCTGAACTTGATGGATATATGGAAGACATGAGAGAACTTGAGCCGACTCAAAAAGACGAGTTCCTTGCGATTTGGAAGGATTACCAAATTCTCTGGAACGAATTGATTCCGAATGTTCCCTTGTACTCCAACCAGTACTATGACATCTATGACAAGAACTTGATAACGACTAGCGATGATCCAATATTCGATGGAGTATATACGGGAATCGCCACGTCTATCGGCACAACTTCGTTCTTCGATTGGACCGCTGCTATCACAACAATGAGTTTTGCTGTTGACACCGATAACGATGTACTTGTCCACGGTGTTCCAGAAATGAACGGTGAATTCATGGCCGGCTTCGGCAACAGCTCCTATGACAATTACATCAGAAGCTTGATTTACGGTTATGGTACTTATTCACTTAACCGCGCTGGTGAAATCGTTCTTAATGAGACTGTTGTTGACGAGCTAGAAGTTGTTGAAAATACTGATGGATCCAAGACCTATACCTTCACTATTGCCGATGATCTTTACTGGTCTGATGGCGTCAATATTACTGCAGCTGACTTCGTATTCGCAATCCTGTTCTCGGGCTCACAAGAGTGGCTCAGAGCCGGCGCAACTTCAACCGCTGGTGAAGGCTTGCTTGGCTACAGTGTCTATCACACTGGAGAACCCCGAGAATAATTTCTTACTATCTGAATAACGCTTATTCTTTTGCACAAGTATTTTGATGAGAAAAAGGGAGAGTAGCACTTATACTCTCCCTAATTTTCGAAAAAGGAGAATAATATGCTGAAGTTTTTTGGGAGGAGAATTCTCTCTCTGATTCCGGTTATCATCATCATTTCAATCATGTTGTTTGTAATCATGAAGATGATGCCCGGTGATCCGGTCAGGTATATGTTGCCTCCCGGAGTGATTCGCGATCCCGAGATTTATGATATGCTTTATCAGCAGGCATATCTGAAACTTGGTCTTGATAAATCGCTTCCGGAGCAGTATTTGATTTGGATGAAAAATATGTTTTCAGGTGACTTTGGTTACTCGACATATTGGCAACAAGAAGCAAAAGAAGTAATTAAGGAACCATTGGTCAACAGCATCTTGATCAATGTCTTTTCGATTGGTATCGCTTTTCTGATTTCGATCCCAGTTGGCATCAAATCTGCAGTGAAAAAGGATTCCTTCACCGACCGCGGTTGGCAGGTGTTCTCCCTTTTTGGTATGTCGATGCCGACCTTTTTTATCGGCTTAACCCTGATATTTCTGATCTCACTCAAGTTAGGTTGGCTACCATCAGGAGGAATGCCCTATGAAGCTCCGGGCACTGCCGAGTTTTATCTTTCTTATCTCAAGTA
>JAQVPE010000137.1 GCA_028702245.1 Candidatus Izemoplasmatales bacterium | reverse complement strand
AAAGAAAAGGGCAAAGCTCAATATCAGGAGTACTTTTGTCGTGTCCCGGATGTGGTGTTTCTTGAAAAACCAAACAAATCCAAGACCAAGGATAATTCCCGTAACAACTCCGGCCATAATCGAGATTGGAAGACTAAGCAAGACGTTGGCATCAAATGATCCCTCGGAGGCCATTGTCACAAGCGCTGTGAATAGGAAGATTACGTAGATGTCATCTACAGATGCTCCCGCCATGATCATCTGTGGAATCGATTTCTTCGTACCAATTTTATCTTCAACCATCTGCAACATCTTTGGGACCAAGACGGCTGGAGAAACTGCCGCTAGGATCGTTCCCAGGATTGCAGACTCAAGCAAAGTCAATCCGAGGAGGATCGGACCCAAGATCAACGCGCCGATAATTTCCAGACTTGCAGGAACGATTGAAAGCAAGACAGCATGTCTTCCGACCGCTTTGAGATCACGAAGATCCAAAGACAACCCAGCTCGCAGCAAAATGATGACCAAAGCTATCTTGCGAAGATCGATCGAAATAGCCAATACTTCGTCCGCAACCAGGTCAAGCACAAAAGGCCCGAGGACAATGCCTGCCAGCAACATACCGACGATACGTGGCAAATGCAGACGTCCGGCAATCGCAGAAAGTGAGTAACCAACCAGAATTATCAGTGACAATGTCAGTAACATGATTCCCTCCATATAGATGATTGCATAAAAAAAACTGATCGAACTACGAAAAATCGTAGAAGTCATCAGCTTATCGCGGTTCTCGTCATGACGATGGGAGCACTTCATTCCCGAGAACAATTATAACTGAAAAATGCATATAGTCAAACATTATTATTGGACATTCAGCACATATTAACCCAGGCGGTTCCCGGCTGGGTTGTTGTTATCTAGTTTATCCCCGCCTTACGTTGAGGTTGAATCAGAAGTGTCGCTTCTACTAGTGCAGGTAGAATCGGTATTGGTTGAAACATCAGTGTTTTGCGAAGTGTCAGGCTCAGCGCTGTCGGGAGTTTCCGTAGTGGTCGGAGTATCAGTAGTTGCTGTCTGTTGGCGATACTGCTTGATGGATTCTTTTCTGTCTCTCGCGATTTGGCGCATCTGGTTGTGGAAAACCTCAAAACGCATTTTGGTTCTGCTTGATTCTCTTATGGTTATCGTGTCTGAATATCGAGGTGAAGTGGACGGCCATTTTATTAGGTTTAAACCATCTTCGCGAGGGATCCAATCGTTGATAGATAATGTGTTGATAGATTCGACTGGTGTGCTATTCTTAGTTAATTACTTGCTGACAGGAAAAGTAGGCGATAAGCAAATCAAGGCTAGAATAGCGCTGTTTTTTGGTACAAGATGCAAGGTTTTTATTGAGCAACTTGGACTAACTGGATCTTTCAACAATTGTCTCGACAATGTGCTTGAATCAAAAAAAGACTTTGTTAAGAATAGAAATTAGTGGCTAAATGGTGTTTTTGTAGATTGCTCAATCCATATCAAAACATAGTTTTGGTGCTAAGGTATCAGCCCTTTTTTTACAGAAAAAGGGCTGATATGGAAGTATTTCAGTGGGTAAAAACAGCTCGGCTTGATTAGGTATTTTAGCAATTACTCAATCTCTGGTGGGATATCTATGCGCACCTTGTTTATCGCGTATCTTTAGAGTATAATCATTACTAGGTGAGGCAAATGAAAACGAAGAATCAATGGCTTTTCATCAATACTCTTGTTATTTCAGCCTATGCGATCTTGGCTTATCCCATCATGACAATGTTGCTCGAAAATAGCGATACCGAGCTTATTCCGGCGGTGCTCTATGTGGTTTTCATTGTCATCCACATCCTGATTATGATTGCGGCCTCTATACTGCAATGGATCGGTTTTTTTGCACGTTCCAAAGTCTTGATTGTCTTAACGACCTTAGCGGTTCTTTTTGGTTCGTTTTTTGCGGCCTTCATACCTCTGATTTGGCTTCTCCCTTGGGGGGTGTCGAACATTCTTTCAATACGAAGGAAAGCGATACAAGAGACTGCGAATCAGTGATTGATACAAGGCAAATAGGCGACTAGATATACTTGTTCTCGAGCAACCCCTTTTGTGGCGCCAACATAAAATTTAAAGCGCACTTGATTCCGACCAATTTTTTTACAAGCACATTTTTTATGGGTCAATGAAATAATGTATTCAAGTGATGAGATGAGGATCACCTAATATATACAAAGGAGTGAATTGTTTGAATCTTCCATTTGTTTATGATCAATTAAAGATTAGAATTGACAGAGTCAACTTCAGCGCCTTATGGACTGGATTCCATCCTTTTAAGTTTGCCTTATACAATGACAAAGAATGTTACTATAACGGAGCCTTTGTTGAAAAGACTTCCGATTTTATGGCGAATACGGCGATCAAATACAAAGATGAGCATATTGCGATCTGGTATCTAGAATCTGAACCCGATGATTTCGATTGTTTAGCCGCATCTTTGATCCATGAGATGTTTCATGCTTTTCAACAAGTTAGTGGAGAGACCCGGCATCCAAATGAATTTGAAGCGTTGTTCAATTACAATTATTCAACAGAAAATATTTCGATCAAGATTTCTGAAGCAAAACTAATGAATGAAATAATTACTAACGATAAAACAACAAAGTTTGGGGCGTTGTTAAAATTAAGAAGATATCGAAAAGAAAAGTTTGAATATGAATTTGATTACGAATCTATGATAGAACAAATCGAAGGAACCGCACGTTATATTGAGATTTCAGCCCTTAGGGTTATCAACCCGGTAAAAGCTCAAAATCACTTAGAAAAACTACTTCATAGAATCGTCGATCCGAAGAATTATTTGCCCATCAGGGTTATTTCTTATGAAACTGGCGCAATGTTTATTCATTGTATTCAAAAAGCCGGCGATTTCAACTATGAGATTTTTGACAGTGAAACATTTGGTCAAAAAATAATCAAGGATATCGATTTTATGAATATCAATATTGTAAAAGATGAGACAATCCATGATCAGATATTGGCGTATAAAAATGCTACTAACAAAATAATCGAAGCGGCAATTGCTAAGAACAAGATCGCACTTTCGGGAAAGTATCCCTTGTGTGGACTAAATATATATGATGCAAGATGGAACGGACGTTATGCTGTTTCTAATTACTTTGTTTCCTATAAAGATAAAGAAGAAATTAAAGTGTTGTCTGGTAATTTTGTGTTAGAACTTGATGATGACCTGAACGTGACAAATGTTTATTATCAGTAACGAAGTATACAATCCGGATTTTTTATAGTAGAATTCTTTGCTCATCGTTGTTTGTTAATGAAGCGAAAGATCCCTACTAAATCAATAAACTCTACTATATCAGAAATGCTATCGTTTATCTGAAGACTCTATTTTGTTGCTTGGATCAGTTTCTATCTATTTCTTTTTTTGTGCTGACTATCCGATTCATCGAGGATTACTATGCTTGGCTTCTTTGCTCGAAGAATGAGACCAAACAATATCCAAGAGAGGAATTGAAAATGGTATTTGTTAAAGACACTGAAAATGAAGATCAGAATGTATGGTATTTGTCAGAGTATCGCCCTTACTGGAACAGCAAACATATGAGGGTAAAAAATCCTGATTTCGATGAATTCAGTGGTGAAGTTCTCGGTTTGAAACAAAACAAACCCGAATCAGTTAATCAATTCTTTGATATTATCAATTCGCTTGTCCATAAGGGCATTGTCATCTGTGTCGTTCCGTCACACGATCCCGACAGCTCCGTTTCTGGAATCACTTTGGTTGCACAAAGGCTGGCTAGGAATGACCGTTTCAACGGTACAGAATGTTTACATCGAAAATATGCAGTTCAAAAATTGGCAGATGGGGGTG
>JAQVPE010000136.1 GCA_028702245.1 Candidatus Izemoplasmatales bacterium | reverse complement strand
GAGGCGATCAGCCGGGCAAGGTAGTGAAGGGCCGCATCAACATCGCTGCCGCGGACGGACTTGTGAAAGGCACTCAAAATATCATAATAGTTGTCTTGCATGTAGTCGACCGACATTGAAGGTTTACCGATTAAACCTTTGATGGTCTCGAGTTTCAAATCAGCAACGTCATCGATTTGCAGAGTGATCATTTCGAGCATGTTGATGGCGGAGCGGACCTCGCCATTTGCGGCTCTTGCG
Organism: Candidatus Izemoplasmatales bacterium; assembly: GCA_028702245.1. Taxonomy (GTDB): domain Bacteria; phylum Bacillota_I; class Bacilli_A; order Izemoplasmatales; family Hujiaoplasmataceae; genus JAAYZB01. Next base: position 3,645 of record JAQVPE010000136.1, on the reverse strand, counting down.
ATATATGATAGTATTTCGTCGGGAATGGTGTAGCTGATATCTAGCATTGAGGGCTCGATACTGTGAAGGAACTGGTCGATTTCCTTTTCGCTTGGACGTTCGAGTTTGAATATCGCTGCGCGGCTGCGAATAGCCGGATTGCAGGCGATATAGGGATTCTCGGTCGTAAGTCCGAGCATAACGACTTTTCCAGTTTCAATGTGTGGCAACAAATAGTCTTGGATATCCCTGTTCATCCGGTGGATCTCGTCGACGATCAAAAGGACCGACCCATAGAGTTTGCTCGATTCGATGATTTTTTTCAGAGAAGCCTTGGGATCGGTGGAGGCGTTGAACTTATAGTGGTTGAGAGGAAATGACTCCGCAACAAGCAAAGCGATAGTGGTTTTCCCAACACCGGTAGGGCCATAGAGAATCATCGAGACCAACCGTTTTTTCTCGAGCATACTGGTGATGGTTTTGACGAGCGTTTCCTGACCAATCACCTGTTCAAATGACTTCGGCCGCAACCGGCTTGCGAGGGGTTCATACATGTCGACCACTCCTTTGTGCGTATAATCAAATTATAGCATATTGTTGTTAATTATCGGCAAAAAGCATATAATAATATTATAGACAAGAAATGGGTTGATGAGATGTTAAAAGATGAGATCTTAAGGTTGAAGCAGGCCAAGGACGCCGTGATCCTGGCCCATTTTTACCAATACCCCGAGGTCCAAGATATTGCCGATTACGTTGGCGATTCGCTCGATCTCAGCCGGGTGGCGGAGAAGGCAAGTGCGAAGATCATCGTCTTTTGCGGCGTCAATTTCATGGCTGAGACCGCCAAGATCCTCTCTCCCGATAAAAAGGTTTTGTTGCCGGCAAAAGACGCCGGCTGTCCGATGGCGATGATGATCAGTAAGACTAAACTGCTTAAGTACAAAGAACAGCATCCCAACCGGAAAGTGATCTGTTATGTCAATTCCTACGCCGATGTCAAAGCTTTGAGCGATGTCTGCGTCACGAGTTCGAATGCCGAGAAGATCATCATGCACTTCAAAGATGAGAAAATGCTCTATATTCCTGATTATAATCTCGGCAACTACCTTAAAGACCGCTATCAGCTAGACATCGATCTTTGGCCGGGGCACTGTCTCGTCCATAACCGTCTCGTCGAGGAAGATGTCTTGAAGATGAAAGCACTCTACCCCAAAGCGGAAGTCCTTATACATCCGGAAGCACCGCTAGCGGTTTTGAAACTAGCCGACTATGTCGGCAGCACCCGCGGTATCCTCAATCGGGCAAAAGCCTCGTGTGCGAAGGAATTCATTATCGGGACCGAAGAGGGTATTCTCCATCCGCTCAGAAAAGAGAATCCGGATAAGGAATTTTATGTTTTGCATCCAAGTATGGTTTGCCGGAACATGAAGAAAACAACCTTAAAAGAAGTGTATGAAGCACTACTTAATGAACAATATGAAATCACAATCGAAGAAGAGATCAGACTGAAAGCCAAGCAGGCACTCGATTTGATGCTCGAGTTAAGCTGATGGATAGGTCAGTCGACGTCCTTGTAATCGGGACAGGTATCGCCGGGGTTTTTACTGCGCTTTCGATTGATAGCAAATATCAAGTGCTGCTCATCGCCAAAGAAGCGGTCGACAATTCGAATTCGATGCTCGCCCAAGGCGGCATCGCCGCCGAGCTGAGCGACGATCCGATCCGTCTTGACAGTCATTTTGATGACACCCTCAAGGCGGGTTCATATCTTAACGATAAGGAAGCAGTCGCTTTTTTGGTCAAGAACGCCAATGACGCCGTCGAGTCACTAGTGGCTTTTGGCATCCATTTCGACAAAGATGAAAACAACAACTACCTCCTTACTCGTGAAGGCGGACATTCGCGGAGAAGAATTCTCCATAGCGGCGGCGATGCCTCTGGGTATTATGCCACCAAAGGTTTGACTTCTTTATTGGGTAGCCATCCGAATATAGAACTATTAGAACAGACGCTTGCCCTCGATCTATTGAAGGCTGCCGATGGATCAGTCATCGGCGCCACTGTGCTTCAAAATGATGCTTCCTATTATCCGGTTTACGCGAAAATCGTCGTTCTCGCTACCGGAGGCATCGGTTCGATCTATGGAGCGACTACCAATGATTTGAGCGCGACCGGCGACGGAATCGGCATGGCTTACCGCGCCAACGCGGAAATCACCAATATGGAGTTTGTCCAGTTTCATCCTACGGCCCTCTATCAGGACGCATCGAAGACCAGAAGGCGTTTTCTGATATCGGAGGCTGTTCGCGGTGAAGGGGCGACCCTGCTCAATGTCGAAAACAAACGTTTCATGGAGAAGTACAGCCCAACCCTTAAAGAACTGGCCCCAAGAGATATCGTTTCTCAGGCGATCTACCGGGAAATGTATGATACGTGGACCGATCATGTTTACCTAGATACGAGACATCTTGATGGCGTTTATCTTGAGAAACGTTTTCCAACCATATTCAAACGTTGCCTTCAAGAAGGTTACCGCTTAGGAGAGGATCTGTTACCGGTATCCCCATGTGAGCATTTCATCTGTGGTGGCATCAAAACCGATCTATCTGCCGAAACGAGTGTTAAGAATCTGTTTGCCGTTGGCGAGGTCGCCTCGACCGGAGTCCATGGAGCCAACCGCCTGGCATCCAACTCGTTGCTCGAATGCATCGTGTTTGGCAAATCGGCGGCCAACAAGATCAACTCGCTGCTTGAAGGAATTCCTCGTTGTGAGAAAATCGAACTCGAGGAAATGCCAAACTACAACTATAACTATAAGCCCCTACGAAAAAAGATTGGCGACTATATGGATGAATATGTCGGTATCGTCAGAAGCGAGTCCGGTCTATTGATGGCGCAAGAGCTGTTTTCGACAATGCTCAATAATTTGACTAAGGCTCCTAACTTAACTAGATATTACTATGAGTCATTGAACATGGTCACAACTGCCTCGATTATCACTAAGCAAGCATTATCTCGGAAGGAGAGCATTGGATGTCATTTTCGCCTAAACTGATGAAAAACAATTATCATACCCATATGTATCTATGCCGGCATGCAATTGGCTCTGTTAACGATTATGTAGAAGAAGCGATCAAGATTGGCTTGGAATCACTGGGAATGTCTGACCACGCCCCCTTTAAGGAGTTGATGGACCGGAGCATCAGAATGGATCCGGAAGACCTTGATGTCTATCTCGATGAATGTGATCAGGCAATCGAAAAATACAAGGGACAAATCAAAATCTACAAAGCATTGGAAATTGAGTATTTTCCCGAATATGATCACATGTACAAAAAATATCTTGAAACCCTTGATTACCTTGCCTTAGGGCAACACTACATTCCCGACCCAAATTCATTCAGGGGATTAAGAAGCTGTTACAAGATCTTGACTATTGATCATGTTAGAACGTATGTCGATACCGTGATCAGCGCGATCAAAACCAAGTACTTCAAATTCGTCTGTCATCCGGATATTGTCCTTTACAACCTGCTAGAACCAGACGAAAGAATAATGAACGAATGCAAACGCCTGATTGAATGCGCTGTCGAAAATGAGGTACCCCTCGAAATAAACGCAAACGGGATCAGAAAAGGAAAAGTCGAAACGATCAACGGAACC
>JAQVPE010000135.1 GCA_028702245.1 Candidatus Izemoplasmatales bacterium | reverse complement strand
GGGCATTAAAAGTCCTCGGAATTTCTATGTTCCAATCGGCGCCAAGGTTCAAGAACTTGTTGAGATGTGCGGGGGATATCAGGACGGGCTTGATCCCAAAAATGCCTGGTATATCGCCGGCGGTCCGATGACAGGAAAAGCGATTTTGATTGATGAGCTCGTTGTCAGCGATACGCTTAACGCGGTAGTCGTTATTCCGACTCCGCCCGAAACGATACACCCCGAGTGTCTCGGTTGCGGTCGTTGCGCCGATGTTTGCCCTGTATATTTGACTCCGACAGAGATCAAAAGGGCATTTGATCGCAAAGACCAAAAGGCGATTGGTGAGCTGTTCGCCGACAAATGCATGGCTTGTGGCCTCTGTTCTTATGTTTGTCCTTCTCATATCGAGATTGCCGACTATGTAGCAAGAGCCAAAGACCTGCTCAAGAAAGGAGCATGACCATGGCCAGATTCGCAGGCGGGAAAGCGCCTTACCTCAGAATCGCCGATGATCCTTCCAAAAGCACCAATGCTTTGATGAGGGATTTTCTCATCGGTATGTTTCCGGTTATCCTCTTTGCCTGGTATAAGAACGGGATCCAAGTCTATTTAGAAGGCAATATCGCTTTTTTGGAAATGCTCTATCCGCTTTTCTTCATCATAATCGGCGGTTTGTCATCAATGCTTATGGAAGGAATTTTCTTCTATATTACTAATAAAGAAAACCGCAATGTCAAAGGCATTATGATGAAACTGAAGAATTCCTTCGCGCTTATTCCCGGCATCATCTTGGCTTTGCTACTACCACTTTACACACCGATTTGGGTTTTGCTCTTCGGAGCTTTCATGGCGACGATTGTCGGAAAAATGCTCTTTGGCGGTTTTGGCCATAACATTTTCAACCCGGCGTTGCTCGGCTATCTCGCAGTTGGGTTCACCCTTTCCGGAGTCATTGCGAGTGCCGGAGGCGTTTTCAATCAAAGCGAAGTTCTCGTCGATGCCTATGCCGGAGCGACACCGCTTGGGACGCTTGCTAGCTCAAAGCAGATATCATATGCTGCATTGGTTGCTCCTTACGGTAGTTTGTGGAATTTTTTCCTTGGAACGATCCCGGGTGCACTTGGTGAGACCGGATCTCTAGCAATCATAATCGGTTATCTATGGTTATCCATCCGCAAGGTCATCAAGTGGTCAACGCCATTGATATATGTCGGTACCGTTTTTATCCTTTCTTGGCTGATCGGTGCTTTTGCTGGCGATGGCGGCTTATGGTTTCCAACTTATAGCATCCTCTCGGGAGGGCTGCTGTTTGGGGCTGTCTTCATGGCTACTGAACCGGTGACGACGCCAAGGAATCCGCTTGGAAAGATCATCTTTGCCTTGTTCCTCGGCGCACTGACTGTGCTTTTTAGGTTCATTGGCAACTTTCCCGAAGGAGTTGGCACTTCGCTTATCGTTATGAATATCTTCACCATGCCAATCGATAGCATTTCCGCACAAATCAGGGCCGGCGGGATCCGCAAACAATCGCTTCTAAAAGGCATCATGATTGTTTTGATCTTGGTCGCCATTATCGTTTATTCCCTGATTAAGTCAGGAACGATCTATAGTCTAAGCGCCTTGCTTGGCTGGTTCAAGTTGGGGGTGATGTAAGATGAAAGCATTCTTCGCAAAAAACGGAGTAGTACTGGTTTTCGCTTTAGCTTTGGTTTTGATTTTCGCTTTTGGCGGGATGTATAGCAGGTACATGACTGATCAAGTCGAAGTTCACGCTGAAGAAGAAGCCAAAAGGGAAGAAGAAGCTTTAGAGAGAGCCATGGCGTTAGAATTGATGGAAACGATGTTTCCCTTAGGCGATGATGTTACTAGGCGTGAGTTGACTCCGCTTGAAATCGATTATTTGATTCCTGGCAAAAGTTCCGAGTACTTCCAACCCCAAGTTGAAAAGAGTTTTACTGTTTATGCCGGCACTGAACCGATTGGGGTCATCTATATCGTTGTTTCTCATGGCAACAAGCCTGGACTGAAGTTGGCCTATGGCATTGATTTCGCCACCGATAGCATTCTCGGCATCTCTGTTATCGAACACAGCGAGACTGATACTGCCAGTTATTTCCAGAAACTTGATGAAACTTACTACGCTCAGTTTTCCGGATTGTCATTTGATACCGCCGTGCTCGCCATCGATAGCGTCGCTGGCGCCACCTATTCATCAAGAGGCATAGAAATCGCGACGATCTTCGTCCGCGAGCAATACGCCTCCGATTATGATTTTGAGATTCCCGTTGTCATCGTCAATCTCAATCAGGTAGACTACAACCTTGATCCTGCCACTTTCGCGGATCACCCGTTTGTCGCGGATGTCACCTATGGCACTGAAGCTAAGTCGATCGAGTGCTATCTCGCGCTTGATTTTACATTCTCTGGTGTGAAAACAGGAGTCGATGATCTCACGGATGACGAGAAGTTGGAAATCAAAAACCAGGCTGCTGGTTCCGGATTGTCAACTTTGAGCTATTTTGGCAGTTGGGATCAGAACACCAGAACCTTGGTCATGCATGCCAAAGGCTACGTGACAAGGTATACGATCGATGTGACGTTCGTCCTTAACGCGGAACTTGATGCCATCGAGAGTTATTCCGTCTTGTCGCATGAATCATACGACAGCGAATATAATTCAGCCGAATATGCCACTCCCGGTTATTCGGGGCCCGGTGTTCCTTATGTGGAAAGCATGATGATCAGTCAATATCGCGATGGTGATACCGTCGATTCGATAGCCGGAGCTTCCCAGAAAACGGGACCGGCGATCAGGAGTCTCCTCGATTTGTTCGATCTTTTCCTCGACTCCCTGAATGGAGGCGAATAACATGAAAAAAGGTTTAGTATCCGGTCTGGTTCTCCTGAGTTTCGGTATTGTCTGCGGGTTGTTGCTGGCGCTTGTCAACCACTTTACCGCGCCCATCATCAAGGCGAATGAAGACCGTGTAAAATACGAACTTCTTGGAACGATCCTCACGGATTTTGACGATCGGGAAGTCGTTGACTTCGAAATCGTCGAACTTGAACTTGAAGGCCGTGTCGATAAGGCTTACTTCCTTAATGACAAAGATTCAGGTGAGACGGTTTACGTGTTCTATAGTGTCTCCGCGACCGGCTGGCAATCAGATATCGTCATGATGATCGCTGTTGATCAGGATATGATTGTCAAGGGTTACACAATCGTCAGCGAGAATGATACTGCCGGAGTCGTCGAATACATCTACACGGTCGACTTCCAAATGGAAGGAAGACTCGCAACCGATGTTATCGACGTTGATGAAGTCTCAGCTGCGACAACCGCCAAAGTATCGCTTGGAGCTTGTATCCAGTGTTTCCATTATGTCTCTGAAAGAGTCGTTATTGACCTTGGAGGTGATGAGTGATGAATCAAAAAGAAAACTTCTTCAAAGGCTTTATGAAGGAGAATCCGCTCTTCGTTTCCGTATTGGGAATGTGTCCTTCGCTTGCGGTTACGACAAAGGTCGAAAACGCAATTGGCATGGGTATCGCGGTATTCTTCGTGCTGACACTCAGCAATTTCATTATCTCGCTTCTGATGAGCAGCAAACGTCTTAGAGAACTGATCAAACCGGTTCGGATTCCCGTCTACATCATCGTCATCGCCAGTCTCGTGACGATTGTCGAGATGGTCATGCACGCCTATTTAGAACCGCTTTATCAGAGCCTCGGCGTCTTCATTCCGCTGATTGTCGTCAACTGCATCATTTTAGGAAGAGCTGAGGCTTTCGCCTCCCAAAATAAACCCTTGGATTCAGCAGTGGATGGCATGGGAATGGCGCTCGGATTCACGATGGCTCTTCTCATCATCAGTCTGTTTCGGGAAATTCTCGGAACCGGTACGATCACTATTTGG
>JAQVPE010000134.1 GCA_028702245.1 Candidatus Izemoplasmatales bacterium | reverse complement strand
AACCAAGTACTTCAAATTCGTATGTCATCCGGATATTGTCCTTTACAACCTGCTCGAACCAGACGAAAGAATAATGAACGAATGCAAACGCCTGATTGAATGCGCTGTCGAAAATGAGGTACCCCTCGAAATAAACGCAAACGGGATCAGAAAAGGAAAAGTCGAAACGATCAACGGAACCAGGTACCTTTACCCAAGACTAGAGTTTTGGGAACTCGTTAAGGAACTTAAAGCAAAAGTGATTGTTTCATCGGATGCCCACGATCCTAGTTACCTTTACAATAAAGAAGTTATCGAAGCTTATGAATTTGCAGGGCAATTGGGAATAGAAGTAGAAGAAGCTCTCGAAATTGAAAAACACAGTCAATGATGACCGTGTTTTTTTGTTTTTTTGAATTCGTCAACGGCGCTATTTTTGCTAGGTATTGCACCCCAAGTACCAGCCTAAACAAAAAAACGTAAAATTTCGGCGATTTTTTGAAGAAGAATTACCAAAAGGCAAATGCAAGGAGAACCGCGAATATTATCATAGTCAAGGCCAACAAAAGAATATATTTACGCCATTGACTGAAGCCGGGCCTCCCGAGATAATCGTGTAATATATTTCATCGGCAATAGTTGTGTGGATGAATTCACAAGATTGCTGAAGATAGAATGACTACCTATAATATATATTATGATAACAAACTCTTAATGGCTACATGGCGCAACCGAGAGGGTTAATGTTAATAATGTTAATTTGCTTTAAGGTTCTTATTCTGTAAACTCGGGGATCAAATAATCACATACTGAAAAAACCCCCTTGAAATTCACCGACAATGATACTCAAATTCGATTTCAGAATGTGCTTTTTTTAAGCTGATACATGATATAATATTAATTGTTCTCAGAGAGGATGGTTGAAAATACGATGTCCAAGACATGTCTTATATTTACTGGCGGTACGATTTCAATGAAGATTGATGATCTTAATCATTCTGTTGTCCCAGCTTTTTCTGCGAATGACATCATGGCGTCTTTACTAAGTTCGGATATGTATGCCGATCTTGAGACTATCGAGTTTTCTTCTGTTCCTTCTCCATCGATCACCCCTAAGATGATGCTCGATATTTCTCGACTGATTAGTGAACTTGTATCTCGCAGTGAGGTCAACGGTTGTGTTGTTGTCCATGGTACCGATACTTTGGAGGAGACCGCGTTTTTCTTGGATGTTGTTTTGGATACTAAAAAACCTGTCATTGTGACAGGGTCAATGAAGTCAAGTTCCGAGCTTGGTTTTGATGGCATCAATAATCTCGTCTCTTCAATTTTGGTCGCGAGGTCGCCACTTTCGATTGATAAGGGCGTCCTGGTAGTAATGAACGATCAGATTAATGCGGCTAGTGAAGTCACTAAAACAAACACACTTTCCTTGGATACTTTTAAATCATTGGACTACGGTCCTCTTGGTATCGTCGATAATAAGCAAGTCATTTTTCATCGTAACGTTTCTTATCAGAGGGTCCATCTACCGGCTGACAAAATTATTGATGGCGTCTACTTGCTGAAGGCTTATTCCGGTTTTGATTCCTCGCTTCTAAATCTGCTTGCTGCAAAAGCGGATACTGCCGGTGTTGTGATTGATGCTCTTGGAAGGGGTAACCTTCCGCCTTCTTCTTTGGACGGGATCAAAGCACTTTTGTTGAAGAACATTCCGATAGTCATCACTTCTCGATGTCCTTCCGGAAGGGTGCTTGATACATATGGATATGTTGGCGGCGGGAAGGATCTCACCAATATGGGCTGCATTCTTGCCCCTAATCTCAACGGCCAGAAAGCAAGAATTCTGTTGATGCTCGCTTTGTCAGTTACAGATGATATCGATAGATTGAGAAAGATATTTGCTGCATGAATAAGGGCGCTCATCGAGCACCCTGTTTTATTTATCTTTGTCTTCGGTATCTAATAGGTTATTAAGGTTTTGAACTTCCATTTTTGTTTGCTTATTGATGTAGATCACAATTGAAGCATATAAGATCGCTACTACAAGCACAACGATATATAACACAAATGAGAATCGAAAGATTACTATGCCATACAAGTTGCGGATTACTAGTAACGATGGTAGGATGACCAGAAAACCGAAAATCGTGTTTGCTGTTGGATTACCCTTCTCGCGCTTATATATTAAAATGGCTAAGGTTATAAATAAAGCGATGATAACTGAACCGATTTCAACTTTGATGAAACCGTATGTTAGATTCAGGCGTCGATATAAAATCAAGTTCAGGATGAGCATGATTATGTTGGCTACAAGAATGCTGATGCTGAAGTATGAAAGAGTCTTTTTCATTTCTTGAGCCCCCCTAGAAGTTTTTTTAAGGCAAACATATATGTTCGTGAAACAACAACTTCTTCATGGTTCTTTAAACGAGCATTCATTCTTCCATTGATAGACGCTCCAAATGATTGGATTTTCGATATGTTGAGAATAGTGTTCTTGTTGACTCTCATGAACGATGCGTCAGGCAATAGGTTTTCAAGTTCGTACAGTTTGTAGTTTGTTTCATAAACTTTGCTTTCTGAGTATGCAAAGACTTTGTTGTCGACTGACTCAAAATAATATATTTCATATGGAGCTATCTGAAAAATCCTTTCATTGATTTTTCCGATTATTTTGATGTCTAGAAGTTTGATTTGAGCTACAATGCGTTCGACGAGTTCGTCCCGAGACTTGCATTTTATATAGACTTCCGTATCGTCAATGTTTCGAATCTCCTCAATCATTACTTTCATATATCATTCCCCGTATGCACCGATCATATCGTGAGCCAGCCCGAGGATTTCTCCGATTCTCATCATGGCTTCAAGCCTTGTCTTCAATACTTCGTCAACCTCTTGATAAGTCGAAAGAATTAAATCGAGGTTATCTAAATTGTAATTTCCTCTAAGAGATCGCATTTGCGCAAACGCCTTGCCGATTGTATCTTGAAGAGTGAGTTTGAGTTCCTTTAACTCCGATATCCATAGCTGAACTTGCTCTTTGTCGTCACTGCTCAAAGAAAAATCGTTTTCGCGAAAATCAGCTACTGAGCTTTTAAATGATTGAAAAGTAATTTTGTTGCTATTTCTCGTTTCAACAATCGATAAATGGGTAGACGTTATTGCTTCATGCAAAATTTCTATTTCTGCGATCTTCTGCGCGGGTGTCAGCTCAAGAGATTCAGACAAAAGACCAACACAACCAGTGTCAATCAAGGTTGATTAATCGTCTAGACTCCCTTCTGCGAGATCCGTATCGGCAACATCATCTAGGGTATCGCCGGTTTGGATATTAAGTTTGAATTCGCGTTCAAGTCGCCAAAGCCCATCGGTAGCCGAACAGCCAGTCAACGCAAAGATTGCCAGAAACACCAACAAGAATGACATTGCTAACTTTCCGTATTTTTTCATCGTATATACCTTCTTTCATTGAATGTTAGGGATTGGAATCTCAGCTATATTATAGGTGATAAAATGCCGGTTGCCGACAATTAGCGGTTTATCAGGTCGAAAAAGCAAGGTAAGTGGCACTAATACAATAAAAAAAGGAAAGTGGTTTCCTTCCTTTTCTACTTAAGCATTTGTTTGAGGGCATCTTTGATCAGTTCATTTGTAGATTTTGTCTGATCCAGTTTTTGAAGGACCTTCTTGATTTCCTTCTGGTTGTAGCCTAGGGCTTGCAAGGCCTCATCGACGTCGTTGATGGAATCATTATGGAGAAGGGGATCATCGAAGGATATTTTACCTTGAAGATCAAGAATGATTTGCTGGCTGGCTTTTGGTCCGATGCCAGGAAACTTGGTAAGGAACTTAGCATTTCCGGATTCAATGGCGCTGGTGATCGAATTCACATCGCCGGCAGCCAAAATGGCCTTAGCGCTTTTGGGGCCGATGCCGTTG
>JAQVPE010000133.1 GCA_028702245.1 Candidatus Izemoplasmatales bacterium | reverse complement strand
ATACTCTTCGATGTCATGGGCGGTGTCGCCAGACGCGCCTGGGCAAGAAACGGCAATGCCCTTGAGACCGCGATATGCTATAACAAACAAGACAACAACTCGCTCATATCGCTTCCTTATCTTGCGGATGATGAGCTGATCAAAATGGCAATAGCCAAACATCAAGAAGAAGGAGATTGAGCAGATGCCTAAAATCGTCGAAACAGTTCCCAATTTCAGTGAGGGACGCGATCAGGAAAAAATTAAGAGGATCATCGCTTCTTTCATCAATCATCCCGATATCAAAGTCGTGAATGTCGAGCCCGATCAAGACTACAACCGGACGGTCGTCACATTGCTTGGTGAAAGTGAAAAGATGATTGACGCTCTTGTTGATTTCGTCGGCGTTGCCATTAATGAGATCGACCTTAACCACCATGAGGGGCAACATCCCCGCATGGGCGCTGTCGATGTTATACCTTTCATCCCGATTTCCGAAGTTTCGATGAAAGACTGCATCGCCGATGCCGAAAAGTTAGGGAGCGTTCTAAACAAGAAATACGATATTCCGGTCTTTTTGTATGCCGAGGCAGCCAGAAACGAAGAAAGGGTATCCTTGCCCAATATCCGTAAAGGCGAATTTGAAGGAATGAAAACAAAAATCACAATGCCCGAGTGGCATCCGGATTTTGGCGAACCGAGGATGCATCCGACCTTCGGCGCGGTTGCTGTTGGCGCCCGACCTTTTTTGATTGCCTACAACATCGATCTAGTAACAAAAGATGAAGAAATTCCAAAGGCAATCGCCAAAGCAATCAGAAAATCAAATGGAGGTTTTCAGTATATTCAAGCCGGTCCGGCGTATTTGGATCAGCGCGGCCACGTCCAAGTAACGATGAATATCCTTGATTACAAAAAGAACCCCATCTATCGAATTTTCGAAACTGTCAAAATGGAAGCCAAACGCTATCATGTCGAAGTCAGCGGAGCCGAGATCATCGGGATGATCCCCAAAGACGCCCTAGTCCGTTCTCTTCAATACTATTATGATGTAATGAAAATCGATACCGAACCCAAAGAACTCGATCTTGATGGGATTGTTAAAGCCGCAGAATATCACCTTCAGCTTCGTGATTTTTCAACTTTGAAAATTATTGAATCCCATTTAGGAAACGACTTATGAAAGCGAGTTTGCTGATCCATAATATCAGCCACCTCTATACCCAAGCCAACACGCCTCCGGTCAAAGGAAAAAAGATGAGCGACATCATCTGTCTTGATAATGCCTATCTCGCCTGCAATGAAGCTAAAATCATCGCTTTTGGCTCGGGTGAGTATGACCAGCTTATTGATGAAAAGACAGTCGTTATTGACGCCAACGGCATGATACTATTGCCCGGTCTGATTGATTCGCACACCCATCTTGTTCACGGAGGATCCCGCGAAGATGAATTTGCACTAAAACTTGAAGGGGTTCCATACCTTGAGATCCTAAAACAAGGCGGCGGCATTTTAAGCACTGTCCAAAAGACCAAGGCCGCTAGTTTCAAAGAACTTTACGATAAGGCAAAAGCTTCTTTGGATGAGATGCTTCTTTACGGGGTTACTACCATTGAAGCAAAATCCGGCTACGGGCTTGATCTGGATACCGAGATCAAACAACTAGAGGTTGCTAAAAAACTGAATCACGACCACCCTATTGACATCGTTTCGACCTATCTTGGAGCCCATGCATATCCAGAAGAATACAAAGATAACAAAAAAGCCTTCGTTGATAAAATCATCAATGATTTGGAAACAATCAAAAAACTTGATCTGGCTAAATTTGTCGATGTTTTTTGTGAAGAAGGAGTTTTTGGACTCCAAGAAACGGAGGCAATCATCAGCCGTGCGAAAGAGATCGGCCTGATCCCTAGACTTCATGCGGATGAGATGCATCCTCTTGGCGGAGCCGGACTCGGAATCAAATATCAGGCTGCAAGTGTTGACCACTTGATGGCGGTCAGCGATCAAGATATCATGAAACTCGCTGAAAGCGACACTATCGCCAATCTGCTTCCGGCAACATCATTCTTTTTGAACAAGGCTTATGCTCCGGCAAGAAAATTGATCGACAGCGGAGCCGCTGTCGCCGTATCAAGCGACTACAATCCGGGATCGACGCCTTCGGAGAATTTCCAGTTGACGCTGCAGATCGCCGGTAACAAACTGAGGATGTTGCCGAATGAAATATTGACAGCTTCCACAATCAATCCCGCATATCATTTAGGTGTCGCTCACGATCGCGGTAGCATCGCCATTGGCAAAAATGCGGATTTCGTCCTGATGAAAGCCAGTAATATCGAGTATCTGATCTATCATTATGGCATCAATCACACCGCCCATGTTTTCAAAAACGGAGTCATGGTAGTAAAAGACAGACAAATCTGTTATTAATGGAGGCAAATGATGAGTCTTAGTGAACTTAGCATCAAGGCTTTTCTTGATCAGATTGATTCAAAATCACCGACCCCCGGTGGCGGATCGGCCAGTGCTCTTTCAGCCGCAATCGGGGTTGCCTTAGTGCGCATGGTCGGGCATCTGACTATTGGTCGCAAACGCTACGAGGCATTGAACGAAGAGACTAAAACCGGATTTGTCAGTCTTTTTGGCGAAATGGAGATAATCAAGAACAATTTGACCTTAGCGATCGACAAGGATACGGAAGCTTACAATCAAGTGATGGCAGCTTATAGATTACCTAAAGATGATGAATCGCAACTTTTTACAAGAAACAAAGCCATCCAGAAAGCGACTGTCGGAGCGATTGAAGTGCCTCTAGGCGTAGCCAAGGAAGCATATTCGTTTTTGCTTAAAGTAGAACCATTCATCAAGTATGGAAACCCCAATACCTTGTCGGATATGGGCGTCGGGATCATGCTGGTCGAAAGCGCGATCGAAGGGGCCATTTTGAACGTGAAAATCAACCTTCAAGGTCTTGAAGACCGGAAGTTGGCAATCGCTTACCGCGATGAAGTTCAAGAAATACTTGAAAAAACGAACATTCTTAGAGATGAAATACTCAAATCAATTCACGCCAAATTGGCACTTGAATAAGGAGGATAAAATGAAATTTTTTATTGACACGGCCAACCTTGAAGAAATTAGGATCGCCAGCACTTGGGGTATCATCGACGGCGTCACCACCAATCCCTCATTGATTGCGAGGGAAGGAAATGACCTATTGGGGACAATCATGGAAATCACAACCCTGATTGACGGCCCCATCAGTGCCGAGGTCCAAGAAGCTTCGGCTGAGGAAATGGTTGAAGAAGCATTTAAATTTGCACGGCTCCATCCGAATATCGTTATCAAAGTCCCGATGACATTTGAAGGAATCAAAGCGACGAAGAAGCTCTTTGCATATGGAATCAAAACCAATGTGACCCTTGTTTTCAGTGTCTCTCAGGCTTTGATGGCCGCCAAAGCGGGAGCGACTTACGTATCACCCTTCATGGGGAGAATCGACAATTTCGCCAAGTCGGACAGGGCTGGAGCCGATCTCGTTGAAGACATCAGGATCGCCTTTGACAATTATGGTTATGAAACGATGATCATCGCCGCTTCAATCAGGCATCCGGAACACGTCAGTCAAGCCGCTTTGGCGGGATCTGACGTGGCCACCATACCATATAAAGTGCTTTTGGAAATGATCGAACACCCTCTGACTCAGAAGGGCCTGGAGATTTTCCGCGAAGCCGCAAAGAAATGAAATGGGAGAAATCCCATTTTTTTGTGATGGAATTTTGAGTATTTGCTTCTAGGCAAAAAAACCGAACCGACTTGCTTGACAGGTTGCCGATAGCCAATATTTCCTTCGAAACACTTTCAAGTTCATTCCAATTATTTTCATCCTTTTCACTGAGGAGTTTTAAGCCTTTCGAAATAAAATAGTATCGAGATGAAGTCACAAGATAGGG
>JAQVPE010000132.1 GCA_028702245.1 Candidatus Izemoplasmatales bacterium | reverse complement strand
GCGCACCATCACCGATAGTGGTAACCGATTCCGGTATCAAAATCGATTCGGTGCCACCTACGCCATAAAATGCTCCCGCACCGATAGCGACCAAAGATTCAGGCAAGGCGTCAATATCAAGCGACGTACAATTCTTGAAAGCGTTCGGCCCGATAATGTTGACCGCATTTGGAATCGCAATCGCTTCAAGTTTATTACACCCCATGAAAGCCGCGGTTTTGATTTCGGCCGCCCCAAGGGGAAGCGTTATTGTCAATAAGTTGTAACAGTCAAAAAAAACGTAAGCGCCAAGCATCGTCACCCCGCTAGGAATCGCCATATTTGTCAAAGCATGGCATGAATTGAACGCATAATCGCCAATAACGACAAGCTCATCAGGAAGCGTCACCGACACGAGACTTGAACATTCAGAAAATGTCCCTCGGTTGATTTCTGATACTCCCGGAGGAATCGTTACGGTTCGCAGACTCTTGCAGTTTTGAAAGGCATAGGCGCCTATCATCGCCAAACTTTGCGGAATAATGGCGCTTGAAAGGCTTTGGGCACCCGAAAAAGCATGCTCACCGATTTCCAATAAACCTTCGTTAAACTCGATGGTTTCCAGGTTCTGGCATTGATAAAAGGCTTTATCGCCGATCGTCTTGACAAATCTTCCTAATTCGATCTCGATGATATTTGGATCATCTTTGAAAGCTTCTTCTTGAATAATCGTCACCGGCACAAAAAAGACCCGGTTCAGGATGCGGTAATCATTTCTTGCTTTTGACGCTTTGACAACACTCGCCTCGTTATCATCGATGTGATACATTAGACCCTGATATTCGAATGTAAACCCCACGGTGAAAAGAATGCCCATGACGACACTAAGTACTAAAATCGCGGACATCGAAACCAATAACCAGATGTATTTCTTCTTCATCAAAAGTCCACCTCGGCAAGCAACCTTCATAAAACGTCAATATCATTATAGTGGGAAGCACGATATCTTTCAATAATATCTTCCTTATTTGCTTGAGATAAGTCTTTAGCGAAGTCGCGGTGTGGTAAAATGTATATGAAGGAGTGATGAAAATGTGCGGAAGATTCTCGCTCGCCGCCGATGAATTTTCGGTCAAAGTCTATCTTTCAAGCAAATACCAAATCAAGGAGCAACACACCTTTCTGGAACTGCCGCGGTATAACATCGCTCCGGGGCAGATGGTCCTTTCTTTGATCAGCGACGGCAGTCATTATCGTCATGGTTACTTAAAATGGGGCTTCATCCCCAAATTTGACCAAAACAAGAGTAACCTCAAACGGATCATCAATTTCCGGAGTGAATCCATCTGGGACAAGCCTTATCTAGTCAAACCCGTACGCCAACAACGCTGCGTCGTTTTGGCTGATGGTTTCTATGAGTGGCAAAAACAGCAAAACGGGAAAATCCCCTATCGCATCCAAACAAGTGCGGGCGGCCTTTTCACGATGGCCGGCCTTTGGGAAACCTATCTGACCGACAAGGGGCAAAAAGAATATACGGTCGCGCTTTTGACGACTTCGGCGAACTCGAAAACGAAAGAAATCCACGAACGCATGCCCGTAATACTCGATGATGTTGATGCTAAAGTCTGGCTCGATCCGAAAGAACAGGATCATGCTCAACTGGAAAAATTGTTAAAGCCTTATCCCGCTTCAAAGACCAGATTCTATATTGTCAGCGATGCCGTCAACAGTTATCAAAACGATTCATCAGAATGTATCGCGCAAATCAATCGATCCTAAAACAAGAAGCCACGGAATCCCGTGGCTTCTCTATAAATTATAGCTAACTGATCAACTGCTTGGAACATAGACTCCGCTTTCGATCGTATGGCCGGCAAGATGGACAATAGTGTAGTATTCCCATGTGGTGACATCGGCATTGGGAACGTAGACGGTGTCGCAGTCACTATTGATGAAAGGTCCCAAATCCGAATCATAGTCCTCAAAGTAAATGTCGAACGCTCCGCCAGAGCCTTGATGCGAGAAACTGTAGGCTGAAAACTGCTTGCAGACGACTGTCGTCAGTCCTGTATAACCATTACCGCCCTGGATCGTGAACGTGTCTATGATTGTCACATCTTCACAATAGATTGTTTCCAAAGCGCCAAAATCATCGTTATACCAGCCGATTGTCACTTCGTCAGCTTCAAGACCGATAAACGATATTCTTTCTAGCAGATCATATTCAGACGTTTCATAACCGATACGGATATATTCAGTTAGGACAACATCGTTGAATCTCATCTCCAAAAGCGCGGGGAAGCTTGTATCGCGATCACCAATCTTGATCGAACTTGCGACAACACTTTCAAATTCAATCAGCGACAAAGAAGCAAAGGTATCCTCAACCGAACCGATGATGATTCTACCCATTGTCCCTGAAAAGGAAAGCTCAGAGAGCAACGGATGATCATCCTTGATTTGGATCGTTCCAGTGGCGTCAAATACTGACTCAGCAATGGTCAAACTCGTGAACTTCGATGGCACGGTGTTGCCGCCTAAGACTTCAAGATCTGCGAAATCGGAACCCGTGATGTCAATATCGCCAACAATAGACCCGCTGACAGACAGAACATAGTAGACTTCCGAATCGACAATTTCAATCGTCGCCGGAGTGCTAGATACAGGCATCGTGCCGGAAACATAGAGCGAGCCGATTAAAGAATCGGTCACCGAAATTGATGCCAAAAGCGGAAACAAATTTGGTTCAGCGCCAATATTGGCGCTTCCAATAACCGATTCCGTTATCGAGATCGAGGTCAACGATGAAAGATCAAATTCAGATGTGGGCGACCCCAACCGGAACTGGTTTGTCGATACTCCGGACAATGAAAGCGAAGCCAAAGCCGGAAACTCACAAGTGCCATCTTCGTGAGTCGTATAGTATAGATTATATCTTTCATCAGATATCTCTATCCCCGGTAAATCGATTAAAGATATTCGATAATCGGCAGAATCAGAAACGATAACCTCTTCCAATGAAGTAAACACTCCATCAAAAATCAAATATGCTTCTTCTTCATCCTCCAACCTAGAAAGATTCATGATCGAAACCGTTGAAAGTTCGGCAAAATCACCTAGCAACAAAACATTCTCCGATGCGCCGTTGATTTCCAAACTTTCAAGCCAATCCGCGTCCCAGAGAAGAATTTCGCCAACCTGGTAGCCGTTGATAGTTCCGGGAATTACGACCGCGGTTTTCGCCAATGTTTCCGCCTCGGCATAGAAATCTCCTTCAGGCATCACGATAATATCGACTTTTCCTGCCTCATTAACTTCAAGCGGCAAGCCAAGAACGGGATCAAAGTACTTCTTCGCATGAACTTCAAAAAGCAAGGAAGTCGTCGTATTGCTCGGAATATCGGCTGGAAAAGTGCCGTCTGCGGTATCTCTCGTGAAGAGGATTTTTGACAAAGATATCGTCCTCTCCGAGAGATAAGTATCGTGATCGGTCGAACCGGGAACTGTCAATGTGATCTCCGTGCGGTAGGAACCGTCAGTCTCCGTAATGATCGTTGAATTAGCTTTGTAGAGCAACGACTGATCGGTATAGACGCAAGTCCCGAGCAAACTGTCAGTTAGTTCGACACTATATAGAAGATCATAGTTGGCCCCTCTGGTTATGATGACAATCTCGAAATCCGTATGGCTGAAGATCGAAGCCTCGTACTCCACCTCAATGGGGATTGTCGTTGTCGTTTCCTGAGTGGTTGGAACTGCGGTGGTCGTTTCAGCGAGCAAGAGCAAATCCTGCTCATGATGAACCTCCCTCACCTCCACAAAATCACCGTCTTCGCCATGTTATTTTAATTATATGCTCCTTACCGACGAAGCGCAATAAGAAATACCGGGCCTCCGGGTGAGCCGGACAAAACCGGCCCGTCAGATCTTAAGCCATGCGCCCGGGAAACGTTCCAGGAAAACCA
>JAQVPE010000131.1 GCA_028702245.1 Candidatus Izemoplasmatales bacterium | reverse complement strand
GGCGAACGTTTCCGCTGTGATGCAGTATTCATTTCAGGCGATGTTCGCTTTGCTGATGCTGACGATGACCTTCATCATGTATCCGCGGGCGCAGGTGTCCTCAGGGAGAATCAAGGAGATTCTTGACCAGGAAATCATCGTTAAAGATGATGGCAATGCCGAATATGACGATTTTGATTTCAAAGGCGAAATCAGCTTTAATAATGTTTGTTTCAAATATCAAGACGCTGAACAAAACGTTCTTGAAGGCATTACGTTCAAAGCTAAGCCCGGTGAGACGGTCGCCTTGATCGGTTCCACCGGATCAGGAAAATCGACGACCATCAACTTGCTCCCAAGGTTCTTCGATGTCACTTGCGGCGACATCACGATCGACGACATCGACATCAGAGATATCAAACTCAAAAAACTCCGCTCATTGATGGGTTTTGTGCCGCAAACCGCGACGTTGTTCTCGGGAACGATCAAAGACAACATTATCTATGGCAAACCCGACGCCCAAATGGATGAAGTCGAGTGGGCTTCAAAGGTCGGTCAAGCAGAGGAATTCATTCGTGAGCTTGATGACGGCTATGACGCCACTGTTGACCAGGGAGGAGCTAATCTTTCGGGAGGCCAAAAACAACGTTTGGCAATATCAAGAGCGTTGATTCGCAAACCGAAGATTTATGTCTTCGATGATAGTTTCTCGGCTCTTGATTTTAAAACCGATTCGAAGCTTCGCCAAGCTCTTAAGCGAGAAATCACCGATGCGACCGTTCTCATTGTCGCCCAAAGAATCGGCACCATTATGGATGCCGATCGGATCGTCGTGCTCCATGACGGGAGAATAACCGGCATCGGAACCCATCGGGAACTCTTGAAATCGTGCGAAGTCTACCGTGAAATCGCCATGTCCCAGCTCACGGAGGAGGAACTTGCTCATGAATAATGACCATAACAAAGACTCCAAAGCGAATCTGACAAACAAGAAACCCCAAGTTAGACGCGGACGCGGACCCGGTCAAGGAATGGCACTGAGCGCTCCCGCCGAAAAGGCTAAAGACTTCAAGGGGACAGTAAGGCGTTTGTTTGCTTTTTTAAAACCCCAGGCGCACTTGATCTTCATCATGCTTCTCTTTATTATCTTCGTAACGTTGATCAGCGTTATTACCCCAAATTTTACTAGGCAGATTCTTAATGAACTGCAAGCCTTCATCGATGGAACCGCTGGCGAAAACAGTGTTTCATTGATCAAGCGCTTGTTTATCTTGACGATCATTTTATATGTAATCGGTTTTTTGATGGAGGCAATCGCCTATTTGTTCGGCAACTACGTGAGCGCTAATGTCGGCAAAGGCTTCCGCAACACCCTCAGGGAAAAACTTGAAAGGTTGCCGATCAAGTATTACGATGAGAACCAAACCGGTAACATCCTCTCGGTTTTTGCCAACGATGTCGATGTTGTGACCAACTCCTTGCAACAAAGCATCATCCAGGTCTTACAGTCGTTTTTGACAATCATCGGCGTGCTCGTGATGATGTTTGTCATTTCCTGGAAATTGACATTGATCACGCTTGTCTTGTTGCCTCTATATGTACTGACGACCACAGTGATCGCCAAACGATCGCAAAAGCGGTTTATCCGCCAGCAGAATGAACTTGGCAATTTGAACGGCTACATCGAAGAAATGTATTCTGCCCACAAGATCGTCAAACTTTTCAATAAAGAAAACGATTCTTACCAAGAATTTGTCAAAGTCAACGACCGCTTGGCGACAGAGACGAAGTTTGCCCAGTTTTTAAGTGGTTTGATTAGACCGATCATGGAATTCATCAGCAACATCGGCTATGTCGCAATCGTCATTATCGGCGGAATCTTGGCCGGAGCGTTGAACCCGATCCTGATTGGCGACATCACGATCTTTGTTACCTATCACCGCCGGTTCATGAATCCGATTTTGAATCTTGCAAACCTTGTCAACATGTTGCAATCCGCCGTTGCCGGAGCCGAGAGGATCTTCAATCTTCTTGATGCCGAAGAGGAAGTTGAAGAACAAGACATCGTCAAGATCGATCTTGACAAAGTTGAAGGCGAAGTCGTCTTCAGCAATGTTGATTTCAGCTATACCGCTGACCAAGATTTGATCAAAAACCTCAATTTGATTGCTTCTCCCGGCAAGCAGATCGCGATTGTCGGTCCGACTGGAGCCGGCAAGACGACGCTCGTAAACCTCTTGATGCGTTTTTATGAAATCGATTCCGGCACCATCAGAATCGACGATGCTTCGACGACCGATCTCAAACGCAGCGAACTGAGAAAGATGTTTGGGATGGTGCTTCAGGATACTTGGCTCTTTTCGGGAACGATCAAAGACAATGTCGCTTACGGGAAAGACGATGTTACTCTGGAAGAAGTGATCGAGGCTTGCAAGCAAGCCCATGTCAACCATTTCATCGAGACCTTGCCCAAAGGCTATGACACTATCTTGAACGAAGATGCCTCGAACATCAGCCAAGGCCAAAAACAGTTGCTCACGATCGCTCGGGCGATTCTATTCAACCCGAGGATCCTGATCCTTGATGAGGCCACTTCCTCAGTCGATACGCGGACTGAAGCCTACATCCAAAATGCGATGAAATACATGTCACAAGGCAAGACGAGCTTCGTGATCGCGCACCGGCTTTCAACAATCAAAAGAGCATCGACGATTTTGGTCATGAACCATGGCAAGATCATCGAACAAGGAACCCACGAGGAATTGCTTCTGAAGAAAGGTTTCTATCATGATATGTATCAGAGCCAATTCAATTATTATCAGGCGTAGCGGATTTTCGGTCCGCTATTTGTCTTTATCTTTTCTTTGATAATGTATATAATAGGTAGTATCATCAACTTTAAGGAGAATCATTCATGAAGGTTGGCTTCATCTCACTGGGCTGCGCCAAGAACTTAGTCGACTCGGAGTATATTTTGGGTCTTTTAAGAAATGCCGGCGTGATCATCACGAATACTGTTGAAGAAGCCGATCTGGTCATGATCAACACGTGCGGCTTCATCGAACCCGCCAAACAGGAAACCTTGGAGACTATCTGGGAAATGCATCAGTTAGGCAAAAGGCTTGTCGTTCTTGGCTGCTATGCCGAAAGATATCGGGACGAATTGATGGAATCGATGCCTTTCATCGATAAAATCATCACGCTCAAGGACTATCCAAGAATACACTTGTTGCTAGAGGAAGTGTTTCAAGATACCTCTTTGAAGTTTTATCCCTTGCGTTACGAAAATCGGCTGCTTACCGGGAACAAAGAAACGCCATATATCAAAATCGGTGATGGCTGTGACAACTTATGCACCTACTGTGCGATTCCCCTGATCAGAGGGAAGTATCATTCCCGGAGCATGGCCGATATTATCGACGAGTGTCGGTTGCTCGTTCAAAACGGAGCCAAGGAACTGAATCTGATCAGTCAGGACACCTCGCGCTACGGCAGTGATTTCCATGATGGGACCTCGCTTGTGACTTTGATCAAGGAACTTAGTAAAATCAAAGGCGTCTGGAAGATCCGCTTGCTCTATCTTTATCCTGAAGAAATCGCCGACGAGTTGATCGAAGAAATCAAGACTAATCCCCTAGTGGCATCTTACTTTGATATTCCGATCCAGCATATTGTTCCCCGCATCCTCAAAAGAATGAACCGGAGGGGCGACGATAAGCTAATCAAGCAACTGATCGAGAAGATTAGAAGTTTGATTCCTGAGGCGGTCATAAGAACGACTGTAATTGTCGGGTTCCCCGGTGAGACCGATGCCGATTTTCAAGTACTAATCGACTTCATAAAAGAATTTAACTTCGACAGATTGGGTGCGTTCGCCTACTCGAAAGAAGAAGACACCGTTGCCTACAACTATCCCGATCAAGTCGAAGAAAAGATTAAAAACGACCGTCTGGACAAGATCATGAGCGCGC